>JAOUFL010000038.1 GCA_029858245.1 Candidatus Zixiibacteriota bacterium | reverse complement strand
AAAACGGTTAAATACGGCACTGGCAAGAATGGTGAATTAGCTATAATCAATTCTTCCAGGGGGGTTATCTATGCTTCGTCTGAGAAGGATTTTGCCGAAGCTGCAAGAGGGGAAGCTGAAAGATTAAGGAATGAATTCAACTTATATAGAGAAAAGAGGGGAGGATGAGATTAGTTACCTCAGACCAGATGAGAAAGATAGATAAGATAACTATCGAAAAGATAGGTATCCCTGGTTTGGAGCTTATGGAGAAAGCCGGCTTGGGCTCTGCTCTGGTCGGGAAAAAGATTTTAGATGAAAAAGTCAAGGGCAAAAAAGTTATAATCTTCTGCGGAAAGGGGAACAATGGTGGGGATGGGTTTGTAGTGGGCAGATATCTGTCCAGGTGGGGTGCGAAAGTAGAATTCTACCTTTTAGGGAAAAAGGAAGAGGTTAAAGGTGATGCCTTGACCAATCTGAAAAAAGCTGTTGGCCTGAAACTTACCATAAAACAGGTCTCTAAAGAAAAAGAGCTTCCTGCTGAACTTAAAGCTGACCTGATTGTGGATGCCATCTTCGGGACTGGATTCAAAGGTAAAGCAACCGGATTGGAAGAAGAGGTAATTCAGCTTATCAATTCATCCGGGATAAAAGTTTTATCCATTGATATCCCCTCAGGCTTAGAGGCAGATACAGGTTCAGTTGAGGGTATTTGTGTTAAGGCTACTGCTACCTCTACTATGGGACTTCCTAAAGTAGGGCAGTTTTTCTTCCCGGGTAAAAGCTTTTGCGGAAAAGTTGAGGTTATAGATATTGGTGTTCCACAAAAGGTGATTGATGAGCAGAAGTTAAATCTAAATTTAATAACCGAAGAAGAGGTAAAAAATATACTTCCAGAGCGTCCGGGTGATGCCCACAAAGGCACTTGCGGTAAAGTTTTTCTCATAGCCGGCTCAACCGGGATGACCGGTGCGGCAACTCTGGCTTCTTTATCCTGTTTAAAAGCTGGTGCTGGGATGGCGATTCTTGGTGCTCCTAAAACTTTGAATGAGATCTTCGAGATAAAGCTGACCGAGGTTATGACCAAGCCCTTGCCGGATGTTAAAAAAAGAGGAGCACTTGCTCTTCGGGGTCTGGGTGAGATTATGCAGATTTTGAAATGGGCTGATTGCGTGGCTTTGGGTCCGGGTCTGGGTCAGCATTTTGAGACAATAGAGCTGATCAGAAGACTGGTTACCAGAATTGAGCTGCCTATGGTTATTGATGCAGATGGATTAAATGCAATTGCCAAGGATTCTTCAATCTTGAATCAGGCAAAGGCTCCTCTTATTCTGACTCCGCATATAGGTGAATTATCAAGATTGATTAATGTCCCCATAGATGAAATAGAAAAAGATCGAATAAAATATGCCAGGGAATCAGCCAAAAAATTTAACTGTGTATTAGTCTTCAAGGGAGCACCTACAATAATCGGTGAGCCTGAAGGACAGGTTTACGTTAATCCCACAGGCAATGCTGGTATGGCTACTGCAGGCTCAGGCGATGTTCTGACAGGAATTATAGTGGGGCTTTTAGCACAGATGATTTTTCAAAAAAATCAGGATATTAAAAAAAGTATGCTCGAATCAGCCTTGTCCGGAGTTTATATCCACGGGCTTTGCGGAGATTTAGCTAAAGAGGAAAAAGGGGAGATGGGGATGATTGCCGGGGATATGATGGAGAAGTTGCCAGAGGTGTTAAAAAAGTTAACAACAAAAGAGTGACTTATTATTTAAGGAGGATCCATGGAGATTGAGGAAAAGATAAAATCATTATCCAAAAAGTTTTTTCCTTCTCTTGTGAAATTAAGAAGAGAACTTCATCAATACCCTGAGATAGGCTATACTGAATACAAGACATCGGATATTATTGCAAGGGAATTAAAGAAGTTAGGGCTAAAGTTTAAAAAAGGAGTGGCTAAGACGGGTGTGGTGGCTTTGTTGAATACGAATAAGAAAGGGAAAACAATGGCTTTGAGGGCAGATCTGGATGCTCTACCTATTACCGAGTTAACCAATCTTCCTTTTAAATCCAAAAATCTGGGAAGGATGCATGCCTGCGGGCATGATGTGCATATGACCTGTGTTATAGGTGCGGCTAAGATTTTATCGAGTTTAAAAAATGAATTGACTGGAAAGGTAAAATTTATCTTCCAGCCCAGCGAAGAGTTCTTCCCGGGCGGAGCATTGCCTATGATCAAAGCAGGTGTTCTGAAAAATCCTGATGTTGATGGAATATTCGGTCTTCATTGTGATTCAAGTATTAAAGCTGGTAAAATCGGAGTCAAAGATGGTCCCATAATGGCGCATATAATTGATTTCAACATAATCATAAAGGGTAAGGGAGGTCATGCAGCCAGACCTCAGGAGGGTGTTGATGCTGTTGTAGTGAGTTCTGCTGTTATTCAAGCGTTGCAGACGATACCCAGTCGCAGGATAAGCTCTCTAAAACCAGTGGTTGTAAGCGTGGGAGTGATAGAGGGAGGGGCTGCAAGGAATGTCATCTGCGATAAGGTGGTTTTGAAAGGAACGGCTAGGACTCTGGATGGAAATATAGCAAAAAAGATTCCGGTGTTATTGAAAGAGATAATCTCTGGTGTATGCAAGAGTTTTGGAGCAGGATATGAACTGGAATATGACAGGGGTTATCCGGTTTTGGTCAACGATCCCAAGATGACAGATCTAGTCAGAAGCTCGGCAAAGAAACTTTTGGGTAAAGGTACAATTCACGAAATTAAAGACCCTGTTATGGGTGGTGAGGATTTTGCCTATTATCTCAAGAGGGTCCCGGGTTCGTTTATCAATTTGGGCACCAGAAACGAGATGATTGGTGCGGTTTATCCCTGGCATCATCCTAAATGGAAAGTGGATGAGAAATCAATAGAGATAGGTTCTGCTCTTTTGGCTCAGGTGGCTTTTGATTTTTTGAATGATAAGTATTAAGAGTTTTTGGAGAGATTCTGGAATGCGAACCTTCAGGTTTGCCAATTGAATTTAATAGGTTATTTGAGGTAAAGCTGAAGCTTTACACTCCACATTCCTTTTCAAAACTAAGAGGCTTTTGATGAAGAAGGTTATAATTATAATTTTGCTTTCTCTTATTGTATTTTTGTTGTCACTGTTTTTTTCTTCTAATTCCTATTGTAAGCCTCCCTATTATCCAGGTGATTGGATTAGCTATACGGTTTTAAGATATGTAACATCAATAGCCAGGGATTTCAACTACATTTACTTTGGAACTACAGGCGGAATATCAAGATATGATTTTTTTGCAGACAGCTGGTTAGAGCCTTTAACTGAAAGCGATGGGTTATTAGATAACCGGGTCGAGCTTCTGGCTTATGATGCGAGTGGAAACCAGCTCTGGATAAAAACTTATTCCGGAATCTGCAGATATAACATCTCCTTTGGGGATTTCAGTTATGGGGGTGATTTTCCTTATCAACTTGTGCACAGGGATTCAAGTAACTTCAGCTTTCCTTCATTCTTTATGGACTTCGGGTATTCTTTTTATCCTGAAGGGTATATCACCGATATCTACCTGAACAGGTATAAGGTTACAGATTATCTTTTTGATCAGTGGGGGGGCTTGTGGATAGGTACCTGGGGGTTAAATGCCGGGGTTGCGTCGCTGCGTTATTCGGAGCTGAAGATGTTCAGTATCGGTCTTTATAATGAGGATGTTAACGCCCTGCTACGAGATGGTAATAATCTCTGGTTTGGAGGTAGAACTTATTATTATGGAGATTTTGGGATAACCAGGTATAATCGTAAAGAGGGGAAATGGGGATATTTTGACTCCAATTCCCTGAAAGAGCTCTCCAGCAGAGAAGTTACCTGTATGGAAAAAGACTCCCATTATGTCTGGATTGGAACCACAAGTGGTTTGTTGCGTTACGACAAGAAAAAAGATAGCTGGAAAGCTTATAATACTTTCAAAGGATTGTGGAATGACCAGGTCACATCCTTAAAAGCTGACGAGAATATTCTCTGGATAGGAACCAGCTGGGGATTGAATTTTTATCTCCCTAAAAGGGATTCTATTGTTCGGGTAAAAGATGACCAGATCAAAGGAGTTCATATTTACTCGATTGAAAAAGATTCGCATTTTGTCTGGATGGGAACGGAAAAGGGTGCTTTTCAGTTAAATAAAGCCTCAAGCGAGCTGATTAGATTTAATATTCCCGAAGGGTCTTTGGGCTTCTGGGTAAAAGCTGTTTTTAAATATAAAGACGAGCTCTGGTTTGGAACCACAGATGCTGTTTTAGGAGTAAACCTGAAAACAAAAGATCGAAAGGTATACCAGTCGCCTGTTACCTATCCCGGCTCCGAGGTAACTAAAATCGTATGCGATGATGAAAATATCTGGGTGGGAACGATTCTGGGCGTATGGAGATTGGATAGGAAAAGGGGGTTATGGAAAGGATATTTTAAAGAAGACGGACTTTTAGAAAATAATATTCAGGACTTACTGTTAGATGGAGATTATATTTTTTTCAGTACACAAAGAGGTATCACTCGTTTTTATTGGAACAGCCCTTACAGGATAGAGTGATTATTAAAAACCGGATACTTAAAATGGAATTAAAAGAAATTGGCGAGTTCGGGTTGATTGAGTTAATCAAGAATAAGATTGCAGTTAAAGATAAAAGGGTGATCGTGAACATCGGGGATGATGCTGCTATCCTGAAAAGCTCCGCTAATAAGGTATTAATATTCACCACGGATTCCCTTATGGAGAAAGTACATTTCGACTTGAAATACTCTTCCTTCGAAGACGCAGGCTGGAAAAGCATGGCAGCAAATCTGAGCGATATTGCCGCCGTTGGCGGAATACCCGTAGCTGGTCTTGTTTCACTGGGTATTCCCGAAAAGACAAAAGCTGAAAATATCCTCAAGCTATATTCCGGCATTAAAAAACTTTCCTCTGAATTTAACTGCCCTATTGTGGGTGGGGATTTATTTACATCTGCCGGAGGTCTGGTTATAACCATCTCTCTTCTGGGTGAGGTTGAGAAAAAGCTGTACAAGACCAGAGCAGGAGCAAAAACAGGCGATTTGATATATGTGACAGGTGATCTGGGTGGGTCTGAGTTTGGGTTAAAATACTTAAAGAGATGTTCAGGTAAGAGAAGAATGGTTATTACCAGGTCAGTTATTACCGAAAAGCATCTTACCCCTTACCCCAGAATAAAAGAGGCAAGGTTTTTAGTGAAGAATCTAAAGCTCACCTCAATGATTGATATCAGTGATGGATTATCTTCTGATTTATATCATATTTGTGAAGGAAGCCAAAAAGGTGCGTTAATTTATGCAGATAAAATACCAATTAATTCTAATATCATCAAGGGCTGCAAGCTTTTAAATCTCTCTCCCCTGAATACTGCCTTGAGCTCAGGCGAGGAATATGAGCTTCTCTTTACCTTGAATCCTGAAGAAGAAAAAAAGCTCGAAAAGGTTTCCCACGGAAAGTTCCGGGTTAGTATGATTGGAGAGATCAGAGAAGAAAAAGCTGGAGTCAGAATTAAGAGTAAGGATGGTAGAGTCAGGGTATTAAAAAAGACGGGGTATATTCACTTTTAAAATCAAAAAACTACTGCTTACTGTTAGCTTGTTTTTCAACAAAAATATTAAACTGCAGTATTGATTCCCTCACGAATGAAAAGCATAAAAACACATTTAAGTTTTTTTAAATACAATCTCATAATTTTCCATAAACAACATTTTTCCCTTGACAAAAGCTTTCCTGAAGTTTAAAAATAATTATATAGAGAAATTTATATAATAACATAAAGCCTTTGAAAAATGGGGAAGTTGCTTTATCTAACTTTGGTTTTGCTGTTCTTTTTCCCGATCCTGGCTTTTTCTCAGTGGGAGGGGGCTGAAATATCGCGATTATCATATGATTCCTGTGATAACGGAATAGTAAATCTTATGGAGATAGATGAAAACGATAAAATCTACTTAATCTACTGGCAGAACCCAAAGCCCTATACGACAAATGTAACTGAGTTTCTTTTAACTAAGGAAAAAGGTAGTGATTGGTCAGCCCCTGTTGAGATTGGAAATCCTGCATTCAAAGTCACGCTTTATTGTCCGCACCTATGGGGTATAGATGTAAAAAATGAGTTAATCCATTGTATTTATGCTTGCGGAGATACTCTCTATTACACCAACGACACTATGAACTGGGAGGTGATAAAGATAGATTCCAGTGCCGGCTATGCTACCGGGGATAACCTTTTCTCTGATTCATTGGGTAATGTTCATTTTAGCTGGAACTATGAATATTTCCAATCAGGATATAAATATTATCGTGTTATGTATATGACCAATGCAACCGGTCAATGGACAAAACAGCAGGTCTCACCTGAGATTTTCATTGGTTATGGTAGTTCAGCTATATCCCGCATGGCTGTGGAAAAAGGAGGTAGAGCACATATCTTCTATTATACACCTGATTTTCTTTACCATATTGTGAATGATACCTTGGGAGGGACCAACTGGGCTAAAGATAGCCTTTCCTATCCTTTCTACTGCTGGGATGAGGTAGGCGATTTCAGGATAGGCAGGGATAATTCTTTGCATATACTTTTTATTGGTTCTGATGTTCTCTCTCCCATTCTGGATCAAGATTTTAGTCTCTGGTATTATTACAGGGATAGTAGTAGCACCCAATGGAATCCACCGGAACAGATAACAGATATTGGACGGGGTTGGTGGTTATTTCTGGACAATCAGGGGGACCCGCATGTGAACTGGAATAATTTAAGCCAGTTAGGCGCTTCTTTTTATGCTAATAAAAAGAAAGGCTTCTGGGAATCTACTCAGTTACTGGATAATCCGTATGCAACTCACTGGATTCGTTTTGTATTAGATTCGGGAGGCTTAGGTTATGCAGTTTTTGTTGGAACCGAATATGCTCCATCACGGGAATCAACAGAGGTGTACTATCTTGGACCTACTACAGGTATTTCTAACCCTGATAATCCAGAAAGACCTTTAAGTTTTGAACTTAAACAAAACTATCCCAATCCCTTTAATCCCAAAACCACTATCCCCTTTAGCTTAAAAGTCCAAGGTTCAAGATTCAATGAACCCGTCCATACCACCCTAATTATCTATAATATATTAGGGCAAAAAGTGAGGGTTTTGATGGATGAGGAAAAGGTGTCAGGAGATTACATGGTGTTCTGGGACGGTAAAGATGAGAAAGGAAAAGAGGTGAGCAGCGGGATATATTTCTATGTTTTGCAATTTAATGATTTTAAGGAAACAAAGAAGATGCTATTGATAAGATAGCAGGAGGGCTTAATATGTTAAAGCGTAATGTATTAATCGCTGGTGTTTTCATCGTTTCTCTTCTTGTTTTCTCCCCAACAGTAACTGTTTTTTCTCAAAATTATACTCCGGGCGAATTGATAATTGTTCTTAAAAATGAATATCTGCCCCTTAATCCAGTTGTTAGAAACGATTCCTTGATAACCAACTTGCGCTCATTGGATAGCTTAAATGCTTTTTTCAAAAGCTATGAACTGGAGAAAATCTATAAAGGAAAATGGAGTGCAATCCAAAGTTATTACCTTTTGAGGTTCCCTGATAACTTGGATGTAATTCAGATGACTTCAACATCGAGCAAGGGTGATTGCAATGGAGATGGCCAAGTTAGTTTATCCGATATAGTATATTAAACTGCCTATTTATATATTGGAGTCTCTCCCCCTGCTTTCTGCTGTTCGGACTGTTTTCCATAAATTAAAAAGTAACTTAAAAAGCCTATCCTTTTAGGGTGGGCTTTTTGTTGTAATATAATATTTTTAATTTGTTTTAATTATTTGTAGTAAATACAAAATAACTTGAAAATTGTATTAATGTAATTTATTTATTAAGTTATTGGAGAAATCAAAAAACTGTTGACATTTATTTTTAAAAGTCGTTACTTTGCTGAAAAGTTGGGGTGAACGAAGCGCAAATTTTACCCCGATTTTTAGAAGGGTATAAGGGAGGTGGGGAAAGGAATGGAGAAAAACTTTCCAGAATGTCTCAAGTGTAACAAGGGAACGCTGTTACCTCTCTCCGATTACGGGAGGGAGGGTGCGAGCATAATGTATAAAGCCTGGGTCTGTTCTAACCCGGCTTGCGGGTTTTCTCTGCGTATAGATAACGGAGAGATAAGCTTTGGTAAGACAATCAGCCAGTCGAGCAAATAAAAAGTTTTTAAATTTTTATTTAAATGCGCTTCGTTTACTCTAAACTTTTTTTAGTTTAAGAAATATGCGAAAATTGTTTTTAGATAATCTGTGGCTCAAATTGGCAGCGATCCTCTTAGCCTTACTTTTGTGGTTTTATGCCTCAACTGATAGGTCTTATGAGTATACCTTAAGCTATGGGCTTGAACTGGTCAACCTTTCATCTGAGCTTAATCTGGCAGAACCCCTGCCAGACGAGATTAAAGTGATGATAACAGGTAAGGGAAAGGATATCCTGAAACTTCTGCTTATCAAGGGAAAAAGATTGAAAATAGATGCAGGAGATTTTCCTGCCGGAGAACACAGGCTTCAGATAAAAAAAGAGATGATAACTATACCAGAAGAGCTTAACCTGTCGATAACCGAAGTGATCACACCCAGGGTCTTGAGCATCAATTTACAAAAAGTAACAGAAAAAAAGGTTCCGATTATCTCTCAGCTCTCTTTTACGCCAGAAGAGGGGTATTTTATAAAGGGCGAAGTGAAGTTTACACCGGGGAAGGTCAGAGTCAGTGGTCCTTCAGAATATGTTGAAAAGACTATGTTTATACTTACCCAGAAGAAGGAATACATAGGCTTGACCAGACCTTTTTCCGAGAGTATTGAACTGGTTGCTCCTTCTTCCTATAATCTAAAAATTTTCCCCCAGGGGGTTAATTTCTCGGTGGATATAAAAAAGGGTATGAAAACGAGGATGGAAAAACTACCGGTCAAAGTTATAAATCTTTCCTCTGGCAGAACCGGTTACCTACATCCACAGACTATCAACCTGGAGCTTTTGGGAGAAGAAGAATCCATTTCAGGGCTTACTCCCGAAAGTGTAATAGTTGTAATAGAAGGTAAGGGTTTAAAAAGGGGTAAGACAAAGATCGCTCCTTCAGTTCGAGTTCCCAGAGATATTGTGCTTCTGAAATCAGAGCCAGATAGTTTTAACTTAGAGATTAGATAGTATGCTGGTATTAGGGATCGAGACCTCCTGTGATGAAACCGCTGTTGCTGTAATCCAAGATGGTCGAAAGATCCTCTCCAATATTGTTTTTTCACAATGGGTTCATAAAAAATACTGGGGGGTGGTGCCTGAGCTTGCTTCCCGGGAGCATATTAAAACAATTTTACCCATTCTCAAAACTGCCTTAGAAGAAGGAAAGTTAAGCTTATCTGAAATCGAAGGCATTGCAGTTACCTGCGGGCCTGGTCTGGTAGGTTCCCTTCTAATTGGTCTCTCATTAGCCAAATCTTTAGCTTATAGTCTGAGAGTACCCTTCATCGGGGTAAACCATTTAGAAGGGCATATCTTTGCAAATTTCCTTGAATATCCTGATCTTAAGACACCTATGATCTGCCTTATAGTCTCAGGTGGACATTCTACTTTAGTCTATGTTAAAGACAAGGGAGATTATGCGATATTAGGTCGGACAAGGGATGACGCTCCCGGAGAAGCCTTTGACAAGGTAGCCAGATTACTTGACTTGGAATACCCGGGTGGCCCTTCTATCGATCACCTAAGCAAAAAGTGCCACACTTCAGGGGTAAGATTTCCTCGTGCATTTCTGGAAGAAGGCAGTCTGGATTTTTCTTTCAGCGGGGTTAAGACAGCTGTGGCAATATACGTTTCCAGGTTAATTCCTCAGGAGAAAGAAAAACAAAAAGCCTGTATAGCCAAAGGATTTCAGGAAGCAGTTGTGGAGGTCTTAGTAGCGAAATTATTACAGGCAGCTTTTAACCTCGGAGTCAAAAGGATATCTCTTTCCGGAGGGGTAGCTAATAACAGTTTTCTTAGAGAACAACTAAGCTCGGAAGCCAGTAAAGCCGGACTGGAAATTTATGTACCCTCTCCCATACTCTGCACTGATAATGCGGCAATGATAGCTGCAGCAGGAGATTTCCATCTTAGCAGGGGAGAAAAATCAACCCTTGAGCTGAACGCTTTTCCCCGGCTGCCCCTTTAGACCCACCCGTAGAATTTTTTATCAGAATGTCGATAAGATAAATATAATATTCAGTAACCTGACCAAACACCTGAGAATCATCAGCAGGACTTTTAATATAGAGGATTTTTGTGTTCATTTTCTCTGAAAAAGAACAGTCCCTTCTGGATTCTTTAGATGATGAAGTGCTGGTGCTTGACCTGAGCTACCAGATCCTCCATGCCAATGATAAGTTTTTGGAAAGAAGAGGAAAATCTTTATCCGAAGTAAGGGGAAAAACCTGCCATCAGTTTTTCCACAATTCAGATAAGCCCTGCCAAAAGAGTAATAAGATTTGCCCACTGAAGGAAGTGCTGGGTAACTCGAAGCCGATCAGAACAATCAACCAGGAAGGGGAAAGATATCTGGGGGTTTATGCCTCACCTTTAAAAGATAAAAAGGGAAACGTTACTGGTTTAATAAAGGTATTTAAGGATATTACGGAAACGGAAAAAGATAAGAAGATGTCCGAAGATAGGTACAAAGATATTATTGAAAAATCGCATGATGCCATCGCCATCATTCAAGATGGTAAAATCAAATTATCAAATCAAAAACTTGTGGATTTGTTAGGTTATACCCGCGAGGAGCTGGATGGATCTGATTTCATAACAGGGATTGCCCCGGAACATAGCGAGATGGTTGGAGGCAGACACAGGAAAAGGCTGAATGGGGAGCAAGTGCCGGACCATTATGAATTTACCGTTGTTACCAAAAATAGTCAGAGAAAAGATGTGGAGATGAATGTTGTCCTGGTAGAATATAAGGGAAGAATTGGAACTTGCTGTTTTATGAGAGATATAACCGAGAAGAAAAAGAACGAAACGCAGATAAGAGAACTAAAAGATTATTTGAACAATATCATAAATACCTCTCAGGTGGCTATAACAGTAATAGATAATGAAGATAATTTCTCTATTTTCAATCAGGGAGCGGAGAGATTGTTGGGTTATAAGGCAGAGGAGGTCATTGGCAAGAAGAATGTTTCCGATTTTTATGCGGATAAAGAAAAGTATGAATATATGAAAAGAAAGCTATTAAAAGAAGGGCTGATTGAAAACTTTGAAACCTTCTTGATTAAAAAAGATGGAAGCCAGATACCCATCTGCATCTCAGTCTCGCAATTAAAAGGTCAGCATGGACAAACTATCGGGTCTATAGGGATTAGCACTGACTTAAGCGAGCGCAAGAAAGTGGAGAAGGCTTTGAGAGAAAGCGAGATAAGGTTAAACGCAGTAGTTAACAATACCCCGAACGTGGCAATCGAGAGTTTCGACATAGATGGAAAAATACTATATGTGAACAAAGCAGCAGAAGAGATGTTTGGCTGGACATCAGCTGAAATCCTGGGTAAAACTATAGGTCAACTGTCAGCGGATAAGGGCTTTACAGAAGAGTTCCTTTCCATCTTAAGGGATATAGATAAATCCAATAAGTCATATGGACCCTCTGAATGGAAATGCAAAAACAAGAAAAGGATGCCATTAACTGGTTACTCCACTATTTTTCCTATTCCTTCAACCGGTGGCAAGAAAGAGTTCATCTGTATGGATGTGGATATCACTGAGCGCAAAAAGGCAGAGGAGTTACTGCGGGAGAACGAAGAGAAATTCAGAAACCTTGCAGAGCAGTCTCCTAACATGATTTTCATTAACAAGAATGGCAAAATTATTTATGCCAATCAGAAATGCGAAGAGATTATGGGATATAAACGTGAGGAGTTTTATGCTCAGGATTTTGACTACCTGAAATTAATTGCACCAGAATGTAGAGACTCGGTAAATGAAAATTTCATCAAGCATCTGAAAAGCGAGGAGGTTCAGCCCTTAGAATACACACTTGTTGCTCAAAAAGGGGAAAAAGTAGATGCAATTCTCACTACTAAGTTAATAACCTATGAAGGTGAAAAAGCAATCCTCGGAACTATAACAGATATCACTCTGAGAAAAAAAACAGAGAAGAAGATAATCCAGACAAATGTTGAGCTTTCAGCTTTGAATGCTATTGCCTCGATCGTTAATCAGTCTTTAAACCTGGATATGATTTTGAAGGAATCTTTAGATAAAGTCCTGGAGGTAACTGGCTCCCCGGCCGGGGGGATATATATTATAAATCAACATAGCGAAAAGCTTGAATTGAAAGCCAGTAAGGGTCTTTCCAGAGAAGCAGTTAAAGAGATTGATAATTTGCAATGGGGAGAGGGCTTTTCCGGGAGGATAGTTATGACGGGTGAGTCTATGCTGGTAGATGATATAACCCAGGATTCAAGATTAACCCGCATGATAATGAAAAAGGCAGGACTACACTCCTTTTTAGGAGTTCCCTTAAAGTCAAAAGGGAGGATTCTGGGAACCCTTTTTGTTCACTCTCAAAAGAAGCGAGGCTATAACCCGGAGGATATAGAGCTTTTAAGCTCAATGGGAAATCAGATCGGCATAGCGGTGGAAAATGCCAATCTATTCAAAGAAGCTGAGCAATGGATTGTTCAGTTAGATGTCATAAGGAATATCACCAATAGACTGAATAGATTGAACGATGTCAAGACTGTTGCTCTGGCGGTTATGGATGAGATAAAGAAAGTGATCGAATTTGATAACTGCAGGGTTTTTCTTTTGAATGAGAATAGAGATGAGCTTGTCCCCATAGCCTTTGGCAGCGAGATTAAAGAATATCAGGGTGAGACGGAAGAGACCTTACGTCTCAAGATTGGGGAAGGTATAAG
>JAOUFL010000037.1 GCA_029858245.1 Candidatus Zixiibacteriota bacterium | reverse complement strand
CATTGCCGGGTTTGTTCTTGCCGGGATCAGCTCATTTTTCACTATGAAAGGATTCGAATTCACAAAGGAGCTGTCATTAACTCAGGTTATAATTTTTATCTGGATTTATGCAAGCGTGAGCGAGGAATTTTTAACGCGTGGATTGATTCTCGGATTCCTCGCACCGTTGAGTAAACGCGGTATTCAGATATTTAAGTTCCGTATCAGTGTTCCGGTAATTGTATCAGCTTTATTTTTTGGATTTATGCACATGGGATTGATTACTATGGGTGCTAACACGATAACTATGCTTATTGTTATCCTCTCTGCGGTTATACTCGGGATTATAGCGGGATATTACAGGGAAAAAACGGAAAGCATTATACCAGCGATTATTATTCATATGCTGTTCAACGTATGGGGAACAATAATTGGATAAAAAGCAAAATCATTAGATTGTGGGTTAAGAATATGGTAAGCCTAATGGTTAGATGAGCCAATGGTACAGGAAGGATTATGTTTATTAAAGATTGGAAGGAGTGCAAGGAAATAACCGCAGGCGATAACACTCTCTTAAGAGAGCTGTTGAATCCAAACAAGGAGAATCTTAAATTAAGATACAGCCTGGCTTATGCAATGGTTAAATCAGGAGAGATAACTTTAGCCCACAGGTTAAAAAGCTCAGAGGTATATTATATCCTGGAAGGCGAAGGGGAAATGTATATTGATGATGAAAAGGGAAAAGTTACTTCCGGACAGGCAGTTTACATCCCTCCGGATTCTATTCAGAGGATTAAAAATGTTGGGGAAAATGATTTAACATTTTTGTGTATTGTTGACCCAGCCTGGAGGCCTGAAGTTGAGGAAATCATAGAATAAATGAATTTTGAGACACTTAGCTTAAGAGTTAATGGGAACTGAGAGGATAAAGTTCGTTCAGGTTAAAACTCGAGAGGAACTTAACCATATTCGGGAGCTTTTTCATGAATATGCAGAATCATTGGGTTTTGACCTTAGTTTTCAGGATTTCGAAAAAGAATTGGCTGAACTTCCCGGGGATTATGCTCCGCCAGAAGGCTGTTTGATCTTGGCAATATTTGAAAATAAAGTTGCTGGTTGTGTTGCCTTGAGAAAACTCTCTGAAGGTATTTGTGAAATGAAAAGGCTTTATGTGAAACCAGCTTATCGCGGAAAAGGTATTGGGAAAAAGTTAGCGGTGAAAATCTTAGAAAAAGGAAGAAAGATCGGTTATGAGAAAATGAGACTGGATACTATCCCTGCAATGAAAGAGGCAATTGAACTCTATCGCTCCTCAGGTTTCAAAGAAATCGAGCCTTACCGGTATAATCCCATAAAAGGAGCGATGTATATGGAACTGAAGCTGAAAGAGAAAGAAAATTCTTGATTTCCGATTTGGTTTTTAATAAAGTTTAATGCATCAAGAGCGGTTCCACTTTATATAACTCAAAATAAGTTCAGGTAGAGGAGATATATAGATGAAGGTTAACGAACTATTTCTCTCTGAATTTATGAAGAACGTGGATATACGCCTCTTCACCCCTTCGCTTTATCAATACTTCAAGGATTTTCTGGAAATAGAGAAAGTCAGGCGATACGATAAGCAGTTTGTCATTAACACATTTATCCCTCCATTCCCCGGACCTGCATTTGATAGATTTATAACCTCCTATTTCGGGACAGGCAAGAAAACTCCCGTCCAGTCTGTTGACCTAGCGCTCACCAACGGATGTATTTTTAACTGCTGGCATTGTTATAATGCAGGACGTTTACTCTTAGACCTTCCCACAGAGGTGTTACGGAAAATAGTCCGGCGACTGCAGGAGCTGGGGGCTATAGTGATCAACTTCACCGGAGGCGAGCCCTGCCTCAGGCACGATGTCGTGGAGGTATGTTCTTCTCTGAGAGATGATTCCTGTGGTATTCTTGCCACCACAGGGTATGGATTTACAGATGAGATAGCTAACAGACTTCGAGAGACTAAAGTCTATTCTGTTTCCATCAGTCTGGATAGTGCAGATGAGAAGGAACACGATAAAAAGCGCGGAGTCAGGGGTGCATTGAAAATCGCCCTGAAAGGAATTGAAACAGCAAAAAAATGGGGTTTTTACACTTATACCTGTATGGTTCCCACAAAAAAGATACTTGAGCCGGAGAACTTCGAAAAACTGGTACAACTTAATGAGGAACTCGGGGTGAACGAATTACAGGTGATCGAACCAGCACCTGCCGGGAAAATTGTATCCTCAAAACTCGATTTCGGGATAGAAGAATTCGAAAAAATATTTCAGTATATGAGGGAATACAATCAGAAAGAGAAGGGGGTAGCTATCTCCTCATTTGCGCATATGGAATCACCAGAGTTTTTTGGATGCGGTGCCGGGCAATCACACATCTATATCGACGGTAGCGGGGAGGTCTCACCTTGCAACATGATACCTGTCTCCTATGGAAATGTATCCAGAGAGGACCTGGGTTGCATTCTATCCAGGATGCAATCGGATTTCCAGCAACCCTGTCAGGAGTGTCTTGCTCATCTGCTTCAGGATTTCTTTAGTCAATACTCTAAAATAACCAAACCTGTATCTGCAGAATCTATACCCAGGATACCCCTACCAGAACAAAAGCTTCCCAGATTTTTCCAGATTCTGGAGAACAAAGATAGGGAGATAGCAGGTGAAGAAGAAGTTATCAAGGGATATAATGAAGCAAGCTCCACCTATGAGGATTACTGGTTATCGGTGGCTTCTGAACCTATCGACGAGCTCTTCGAGAATCTCAAGATAGAAGATAACTGGAGTGCGATTGACTGCGGGTGTGGGACTTCTTATTCCACAGCTATTCTGGCAAAGAGAGTGGGGAAAGGGGGTAGGGTAATAGGGATCGATTTATCGGCAGGTATGATAGAAAAGGCGAAAAGAAGAATCCAGCAAAAAGGTTTCTACAATGTGGAATTCAAGATAGGCGATGTATTAGAGGAGTTAAGTAAATTGCCGGACGAGTCATTTGATGTGGCAACTCTGACCTGGCTCATTGGTTATGTGGGATGCGGGGAGATATTTCCTTTGCTTAAAAAGGTCTTAAAGCCTGACGGATTAGTAGGATTTGTAGCTCATCTCGATAGGTCACCTTTAATCCCAATTGAAGTATTTGAAGAGATCACGCGTGAAGAGCCACAATCATTTACGAAGGCAGTTAAGTTGAAATTTCCCAGAGATGGAGAGGATGTGGAAAAACATCTTAGAGCGTCTGGATTTGAAACAAAGTTTATAAAACAGAGCAGTTTTAATTTTGTCTGCCAAACCGGGCAGGAGGTATATGACCATGTGATGAAATCAGGTGCAGGAACGACATTCTACTATTCTTTAAAATCCTCAGAGCGAGAGCGATTAGCAGGGGAGTTCGTTCGTCGGATAGGCAATAGATTTAAAGCGGCCAGCAAAATCAAAATAGTACACGAATATGTTTTGGGAATAGGAATTGCCTGAACATAAAGCATTATATGAATTAAGGATTTTAAAGGCACCCAGAAGAATAGCTTCAAATAAAATCAAGATATTATGATGATATTCTTCTTAAAGAAGATAAGCTGAGTTAACTTCAGGATAAAAATGGAAAAAAAACAGACAAAAGGTTCTCATCCCGATAAAATTTCCTTCTGGCTTTTACTCTACGCATTCAGCTATGCCTGCTTTCATATCATTCCTGTTTTTTTAAATTATGAAATCGTAAATAAATTGTTAATAGCAGACTTATTGGATATGCTTACCCCATTTGTTATGATTTTTCTGATTTACATACTATATCGGATTCTTTCACCTTATGTTATGGGAAATTCTGATTCCACTGTAAAATCTAAGGTCAAAATCCTTCTTATATTCGGAGCGATAACTTTTGTGGAAGGTCACGGAATGCACCTTTCATCAAATGCTTTATCCCGGCACCTGATGGGGATGAAAGATTTCCCAGTTTATAACCTTAATTATTTCTTTGACGAAATCTTGAGCCACATCTTTTGGGATGGGGGGATTGTGCTTCTATCTATCGGTCTCATACTGTTGGGGTTTAATCTTAACCAAAAGGAAGAGCTAAATCCGAAACCCGTGCTGATTGTATTTGCCTTTCTTTTATACGGATTCACTTTCTTCGTTAATGCCGTGGAAGGGCAAACGATTGTTTTCACATTTCCACTGGCTATTATTCTCCCCTTGAGCATCTGGTTGGTTTCATCTCATAAGGGTAACTTGTTTACCAGAAATGCAGTGCTGTCTTTTTATTTTTTTGCCTATATCTTAGCTTTAGGTCTTTTCATTTTTTGGGGGATATCGCAAAATGGGTTTCCTCAGTTCAGTGAATTAGGCTGGATTTGAGGATATTTTTAATAGATATCAGGAGATGCGACTTTGATGAGATCGGTTTGAGATTCAATAAAAAAAGGATTTAGTGTAAAAAAGTTTTAGAGCATAGAATCTAAACGGAGAAACAGCCATAAAGGAGGAAGTATGCTAAAAGAGTTCAAAGAATTTGCTATGCGGGGGAATATGCTGGATATGGCAGTGGGTATCATCATTGGTGCGGCTTTCGGGAAGATCATATCTTCACTGGTGGGTGATGTCTTGATGCCGCCTATTGGGTTACTTCTCGGGAAAATAGATTTCTCCAACCTGTTTATCAATCTTTCCGGTCAGCAATTTACCTCGCTAGCAGATGCAAAAGCAGTCGGTGCCGCTACTATCAATTATGGCACATTCATAAACACAGTCATTGATTTTGTTATCGTCGCCTTTGCCATCTTCTTATTAATAAAACAGGTGAACAGACTCAAACGCCAGCCGGAGCCGGCTCCAGCAGTTCCCACAACCAAAGAATGTTCCTTTTGTCTTTCGGTTATTCCGATTAAAGCTACCCGCTGTCCGCACTGCACATCTGAATTAAGGGTAGCATAGAAATATGTAGGGGCAATTCATGGATTGCCCCTACAAAATCACCAATCAACCCTGGGCAGGCGAACCTGAAGGATTTATCCTGCGGAAAAATCTGAGACTGTTTGGGGAATTGGGTTTTTACGTCTGGGGCGGAATACTGATGACCTGACCCGAATTTTCATTCTACCCAGACCCTGCTTAACTTCCAGGTATGTTGTTCCTCATTATAGGTTAGGTGGAAAAGATTAGAAGCAGAGTCGGAAACGGAAAAATTCCAGATGTATTTTTCTCCCGAATCGCTTTTCCACTTGTTTTCCAGGCGAGAGATCCTGTAAGTTCTTCCCTTCCATTTAAACCTTAGCGGCAGGATTTTCCCCTGTTGAAATAAAGCTAAGACCTCTATTTTCTCTTCTATATCCTGATACATGATTTTTTTGATTAGACGTTTGCTGTATGGCGACTTGGAGGGTTACCTCTACCTTTCTTCCCCAGAGGGAAAGGGAGTAGACTTCACCCCCGCCTGTGGCGGGATTTTCAACCCCGCTTATAGCGGGATTTTCAACCTGACCCTCTCCTTGAAAAGGAGAGGGGGTGAAGCTACCGGTATTTTCTCAAAAGTCCGATTACCCTGCCGGCGATGAAGAAATCCGGGGTCTTCTTCTCCACCACTATGGGACCATAATCGGGGTTGGCTGGCTCCAATCTGACTTTGTTTTTCTCGGGGAAATATCTTTTCACTGTTGCCTCATCCCCGATTATGGCTACTACTATCTCCCCTTTTTGGGCAGTCTTCTGCTGCTGTGCCAGGACATAATCGCCGTCAAATATACCATCATCTCTCATACTGTCTCCTGCCACTTTAAGGAAGAAAACCCCTTCGCCGGGGAAAAGGGATTTGTCTATCCCTATAGTACCCTCGATATTCTCCACTGCTAAAACCGGCAATCCTGCGGATATTCTTCCAACTAATGGCACCGAAACTAAATTAGTCCTGACAGATCTGAAAAGCTCTATTCCCCTGGATACCAGCGGTTTTCTGCGGATATAACCTTTGTGGCTCAAGGCGGAAAGAATAGCCCTTACACCGTTGGTGGATTTGATACGGAACTTCTTGCCTATCTCCCGGATAGTAGGCGGCAACCCGTTTTCCTCAATGGTCTTACTGATAAAACCCAGAACTTCTTTCTGTCTTGCGGTTAATTCTTTCATTTTACCTCCGTTGAAAAAGGCTATAGTTATGAGGCTAAAGGTTTCGTGGACTTTAGACTCCTGCCTTTAGCCGGTTGCCTTTTTTATTATACTGCACATTAGTGCAGTTGTCAAGAGAAAAATCAAATTATTTTTAGCTAAGCGTATCTGTTATTCATAAAATGGTTGCAAACTATCTGCTATCCACTTGCTCTAATTCAGAAATAACTTGATTTCTAAAATATAAAGGAATAATATGAGCAAGTTAATCCAACGATAAGGAGATCTTCTTTGATTGATTCTGTAAAAGTCAAAGATATTATTAAAAGTATGGGGGTGGATCTTTGCGGTATCGCATCGGTTGAAAGATTTAAAGAAGCTCCAGAAGGTTTTCGCCCTACTGACATTTATAAAGATTGTAAAGCTGTAGTCGTATTTGCCAAAAAACTTCCTTCGGGTTCTCTTTTTGCCTCCAGCTCTGTTCCTTATACTCTGGTAAACAGCTATTTCGCGAACGAGATTGATAAACTCGGAATCAGGCTTTCCCTTAAATTGGAGAAGCTGGGGGTAAGAGCTGTTCCTATACCCTCAGATGACCCCTATGAACACTGGGAACCTCAACGCTCATATGGGCAGGGCGATACTCTCGCTGCGCCATGCTGGTTATCTTGCTGGTCTGGGGGTACTTGGCAAAAACACACTTTTAATGAATAAGGATTACGGAAATATGATTCAGATTGGTTCTGTGCTGATGGATATTGAGCTGGAAGAGGATAAGCTTGTTACCTATGAGGGATGTCCGGAGAACTGTCAGATATGTCTGGACTCCTGCCCCCAAAAAGCACTTGACGGTATTACCGTTAATCAAGAACTCTGCAGGACTTTGTCAAATTTTAAAACTGGAAAAGGATACATTCTAAAAAAATGCAATTTATGTCGAAGATTATGCCCAAATTGTTTGGGTATCCTGCCTGGACCTGAAACGTCTTAGCAAACTTGAAAAACAGGAGGTTCGTTTCAACTGTCATGGATTTTGGTTATTGACTTGTATAAGTGCAATGATTATTTAAAAAGAAAAAGTGATTTCAGATGCAAAAAAGGTAGAACTATACAAAAGGTTAGCTCATAGTTGATTAAAATCAAAAAAGATTAAGGAGGATTAAAGTGGTAAAAAGGAAGCTGGTTATTTCTCACCGGATTGGAAATCACATCTGTTTTCTTCTGGTTTTCTGCCTGTTTTTATTTATAGCACAGTGTTGTTCTCAGGATAAAAGGAGAACCGCCCTGATGTATGCATTTGACCAGGAGGGGATTCTTTTAAGGAGTAAATTAGATTTAGAGGATAGTCTTTTTATCAAGGGGAGAGTCTTCTGGGTCGGTAAATTGAACGACAAGGAGGTCGTTATAATCAACTCCGGGATGGGGATGACAAATGCGGCTATGTCTACTCAGCTTCTCATAGACAGGTTCAATCCCAAAGAGATAATTTTCACCGGAATATGCGGCGGAATCGATTCCTCCAATCATATAGGTGATATAGTTATTCCGGATGTGTGGGCAACTCACGATTACGGGTATTTCGGAAAGGATGGTTTTATACCTGATTCAGTATATGTGACTTTACCGGGCAGGGAGAAAGAGACCGGAGTGCTGTTTTTTGAGGTGGATAAGACTTTGCTCGAAAAAGCCCTATCTGCTATTACGGACCTCGAATTAAAACCGATCGGTGAGCAGGTTCCCCGTGTCAAAGTGGGGGGAAAAGGAGTTTCGGGGAATACCTTTATCGACCAGAAAGAAAAAAGGGAGTTCCTGAAAGAAAAGTTCGATGCCCAGATAGTGGATATGGAATCCGCCGCAGTGGTGCAGGTGGCAAGTGTAAACGGGGTTCCGGTTCTGGTGGTGAGGAGCTGTTCGGATTTAGCCGGAGGGTCAGGCTCTGAAACCGCAGGTGCCGAGCTGAATGAATTTTTCAAGGTGGCGGCGAATAACTCGGCCGAGTTTGTCCTGGAATTTCTAAAAAGATAAACCTGATCGAGCTGCCCTTTGATTTTCTTATTATTTTAATCCCTTCTAATGCAGGTTTATCTCCTGCGTATAGACAATTAAAGTGTAAATTTTCGGTGAAAAGTTAAGACAAGGAGGAAGAGATGAAGGTGAGAATTGATCCTGAATTATGCACGGGGGATGAGGTCTGCGTGCAGATGTGTCCGGAGGTTTATGAGATGAAGGGGGACAAGGCTGTTCCCAAAATGGAAGAGGTCCCTGCGGATCTGCAGAATTGTGCCAGGGAGGGGGCTGATTCCTGTCCCTCTGCAGCCATAATCATAGAGGAGTAGGCTCGATATAAATATTCCCACCTTGCACTCAAGTTTGGGGGCTTAAGATATCAAAACCGTGAAACAGGCATCCTTGTCTGCTCAGTCAGAAGGGATTCCTGATCAGCCAAGATGGCTAAACGCCCCCCAAAAGGTCTATCCGAAAAAAATTATAGATCTCTGGACTGGCTCAAATATACCATAGGGGGGTATCGTATAAATATATAAAGAGGAGGTTTGGATGAGTGATCATACAACAACTCATTCGGAGGAATTGTCTGCCCTGAAAAAGATCGAGGGGCAGATCCAGGGAATTCAAAGGATGATTGAGAGCAAAAGATACTGCATCGATATCCTGACCCAGCTTTCCGCGGTGGCGGGTGCTATTATGCGTGTGGAGGATAATATCCTGACCCGACATCTGGAGGGCTGTGTCAACCGGAGTCTCTCCAGGGGACGTCAGGAGCGTGAAGAAAAAATAAAAGAAATAATTTCACTATTAAAGAAATTTAGAAAATATTAAAAAAGGAGGAAAAAACGATGTGGGGAGAGCACTATATGTACGGAGGATTTATGTGGATATTTTGGATTATAGTCCTTGTGGTCTTGGTTCTCTTAGTCAAATGGATTTTTGAGCAAAGCAGATCCGGGTCTTCAGACTCAAAAGAGAAGGAAAGCCCACTTGAGATACTCAAAAAAAGATATGCCAGAGGAGAGATCAACCAAGAGGAGTACGAACAGAAGAAAAAAGACCTGCTGGAATAAAAAGTTCAGAAGAGGATGAAAAATGGTTCAAAAAGTTATACTCTATTCAGCACCAGCCTGAGCGGATTGCCAGATAGCGAAAAGGTTCTTTTCGCAGAATAATATAGATTACCAGGATAAGAGTATTGAGGAATCCAGAAACAGAGAGGAGCTGGTTAAAAAATATGGCAGGATGCTGACCCCTACTATAGTTGTAGATGAGGAGGTTTTCTTAGGGTTTGGGGTAAATCAAGACAAGATTAGAAAAAAATTGAATCTATAAAAGGAGCGAAAAATGAACAGGTTATCTAAAAAAGTTTTGGTTTTCAGTTTTGTTCTTCTTCTCGGTTCTCTCTTTGCAAATCCAGGCTTTTCTGAACAGGAGAAAGAAGAAATGTCTACCTCAGTTGCGCCAAGCGGAAAAGAGGCTGTTGCCAATATAGATTCACTTATGGAGAGCTTTAACCAGATGAGCCATAAGTTTATGGGAATGAAAATAAAAAAGGAATCAGCCGCCAGACAGAATATGCAGAGTATGATGACCTCCACGCAAAATTTGATGAGAGACATGAAATATCTTCTTCGCAACATAGATTCCGCCACTCAGGACCAGAAGATAATGAAAGATGAAGAATACAGTAAACATCTTCAGGAGATGCAGGGAACTATGGAACAAATGATAGAGCATCTGCCAGCTCTTATGGAGAATATGCAGGCAGCAATAAAGAGAATGATAGATATGCAAAAATAGAAAGGAGAAATTTTTATGAGTTACTACTTTACCAAAATATTAGATATCTCTTACTCTGAGGCGATCGAAAAAGTAACGGATGAGCTTAAAAAAGAAGGGTTTGGTATCCTCACGGAAATCGACGTTAAGGAAACCCTGAAGAGGAAGCTGAATGTGGATTTCAGGAAATATAAGATACTGGGTGCCTGCAATCCGCCCTTTGCCTATCAGGCTTTGCAGGCGGAGGATAAAATCGGGCTTATGCTTCCCTGCAATATCATAGTTCAGGAAACACTTGAGGGAATGACAGAAGTTTCGGCTATTGACCCCTTTGCCTCGATGCAGGCGATTGAGAATCGGAAGTTAAAAGAGACAGCAGAACAGATAAGAACGAAATTGAAAAAAGTGATCGACAGTTTGTAACCCTGGTCAAGTGGAACTTAACCTCAAACTTAAGGGAGTACAGAGTGATGCGCTATTTGAAGGTAACAGGGATGATTTTGATGGTGGCATTGTTACTATCAGCTAATACTGTTTTTGCCCGTTTTGAGACCCAGGAACAGGGGACGATCGTGCAGGAGGAACATTCCGAGATATGGGAGGTGATTTCCTGGATATCAGGACTGATAACTTTAATTCTGCTGATAAGCACGATTTTAGCGGCAAGGGGGATGAAGAAAAGAAAAATAAAGCCCAGCACTCATCATCTCTTAGCCTACCTCACTCTGGGGATGGCACTGGCTCACGGGACTTACAATTTCGTGTTCATCGTTCTTCTGGGCTCAAGTTGAATTTTAATTTTATATTGGTATTATGTTAGTATCTTAAAAAAATTTAAGGAGAATTAAATGTTTTTAGACCCGGTTTGCGGGATGGAAGTCCAGAAAGAGGACTCCGCAGGCAGCTCTACCTATAAAGGTGAGACATATTATTTCTGCTCTATGCACTGCAAGGAGAAATTTGATAATAATCCTGAAAAATATCTCAAAGAAAAACCTATAGCTGAACCAGAGATGGATATGCCAGAAACTCCAGCAAAGGAAAAGGCTGATTCGGAGAAGGCTGAAAGGGTTGACCTGTCTATTTTAGGGATGACCTGTGCTTCCTGCGTGCAGAAAATCGAAAAAGCTTTGCTTGAAACAGGTGGTGTAACCAAAGCGGTGGTGAATTTAGCCACGGAAAAGGCTAAGGTGGAATATCTTCCCTCAGAGATGAATTTATCTGAGCTGAAAAAGGTTATCGAATCTACCGGATATAAGATCCTGGAGATCGAGAAGGGGGAAGTTGAGGATTACGAGAGGATAATTCGGGAGAAAGAATATAGAAAGCTTAAAAAGAAATTTATTTTCGGGCTGGTCACAGGCATTATCGTCCTGATAGGGAGCCTGGAATGGCTTCCCGGTGTCCCGGAGTTTCTTAAGAATTATTACCTTCTCTGGATTCTGGCTACGCCGGTTCAGTTCTGGGCAGGCTGGCAGTTCTACCGCGGTGCCTGGGGTGCGTTCGTGCACAGAAATGCGGATATGAACACCCTGATAGCGGTGGGAACCTCTGCCGCCTATCTTTACAGTGTCACGGCAACACTTTTCCCTTCTCTGTTCAGAGCTTCCGGTATCGAGCCGAAGGTCTATTTCGATACTTCAGTTGTAATAATCACTTTAATACTCTTAGGCAGGGTACTGGAAGCACGTGCCAAAGGTCAGACCTCTGAGGCTATAAGGAAACTGATCGGCTTGCAGCCGAAAACAGCAAGGGTAATAAGAAAGGGAAAAGAGATCGGTCTTCCAGTTAAAGAAGTTTTGGTCGGAGATATAATTATAGTTCGTCCGGGAGAAAAGATTCCGGTGGATGGAATAGTAAGAGAAGGTAAATCATACGTTGACGAGTCGATGATAACCGGTGAAAGCATACCGGTGGAGAAAAAGAGAGGGGATGAGGTTATCGGTGCTACCATAAATAAAAGCGGGAGTTTCAAATTCGAAGCCACCAAGGTGGGTAAGGATACTGCTCTTGCTCAGATTATAAAGTTAGTGCAGGAGGCACAAGGTTCCAAAGCCCCCATTCAAAGATTAGCTGATGTTATCGCCGGATATTTTGTGCCGGTTGTAATCTCCCTTGCACTTCTGACCTTTGTCATCTGGTTTGTCTTCGGACCGGAGCCGGCTTTAACTTTAGCGCTTCTCAATTTCGTGGCAGTGATGATAATCGCCTGTCCCTGTGCTCTTGGTCTTGCCACCCCCACTGCCATTATGGTCGGCACTGGCAAGGGAGCAGAAAAAGGGGTTCTGATAAAGGGTGGAGAAAGCTTGGAAACCGCTCACAGGATAAATACTATCGTCTTCGATAAGACCGGGACTTTAACCAAAGGTGAGCCGGAGGTTACGGATATTGTTCCATCTGATAAATACTCCTTAAAAGAAATTTTATTCTACTCAGGATGTGCAGAGAAAAATTCAGAGCATCCCTTAGGTGAGGCTATCGTTCGCAAGGCTGCTGCAGAAAAAGTTGAGCTAAAAGACCCCAGGGAATTCAATTCCATCTCTGGTTCTGGAATAGAAGCCAGGATCGATGATAAAAATGTCCTTCTGGGAAATCAGAAGCTTTTAGAGGAAAGAAAAGTAGAGATAAAAAGTTATTTGGCTAAAGCCGGGGAATTAGCCCAGGATGGTAAGACTCCAATTTATTTAGCTATAGATGGAAAAGTCTCAGCGATAATCGCAGTGGCTGATACCTTAAAGGAAAATTCAAAAGAAGCAGTGGAGGAGCTTCATAAATTGGGATTGAAAGTGGTAATGCTCACCGGCGATAACAGAAGGACTGCTGAGGCAATTGCCAGAAAAGCGGGAATCGACAGGGTCCTCTCAGAAGTTCTGCCTGAGGATAAAGTCGCAGAAATTAAGAAATTGCAGGGGGAAGGAAAAATCGTAGCAATGGTGGGTGACGGGATAAACGATGCTCCAGCCTTAGCCCAGGCAGATGTGGGGATTGCCATCGGAACCGGAACGGATATTGCGATGGAGGCATCTGATATCACCCTGATCAAGGGAGACCTTGCCGGGGTGGTCAGCGCAA
>JAOUFL010000036.1 GCA_029858245.1 Candidatus Zixiibacteriota bacterium | reverse complement strand
TTTTCCTGTGTTGCTCTGCTTTTCCCTCCAGGAGGACAATCTCATATCTCCTCTTCCCGAAACCCAGAAAAAGCGCTAAAAGTGTAGTGCAGACTATAAGCCAGGAGGATATCTCTACATTTACAATAACTGCTCCAGCCACAGCTCTCAATACAAATCCCAGAGAAATTGCCATGACATCAATTATAACCAGATGTTTCAAGTACCAGGAATAAGCCAGGTTCAAGCCAAGATAGCATAGTATTATCAACCCGAAGAGGAGATCCAGGTAAAAGGAGATTATCAGGGCTACCGAAATAAAAAAAATGGAAAAAAATAAGGCGTAAGAAATTTTAAGTTTACCTGTGGCTATGGGTCTTTTGCTTTTAAGTGGATGAGCTCTATCGCTGTCGAGATCCATAATATCATTCAAGATATATACTCCGCTGGTTAGTATACAGAATAGGAAGAACCCGATTAAACTTTTTAAAAACAAGTTAAGTTGAAAGAGATTGAAGGAGAAAATCAGACCGGCAAAGAGGACCGTGTTTTTAATCCATTGATGGGGTCGCATTGAAAGAACCAATGCTTTAATCATCTATAGCTCCCGATTTAGAAAAAGAAGTGAATTCAAAATCTTTCAATAACCTTTTCAACTTTTGTTTCATTATGTCCAGATTGGTATAATGTCTGAATCTTTTTGAAAAACTCACCATCTCTCTGGGTTGACCGGGGTCTATTTCCCAGGGATGAAAATATACCACTGCTGTTCTGCCTTCGGAATTCAGGCGTTTTATCCCCCATCTGTTATAGCAATAGGGTAATATACGCAGATAGGCACCGCCAGCTACTGGAAAGTTTAAGCCAAACACTTGCACGGTGGATAAGGGAAACTCTATTAATTTCATTCCGTTTTTAAGCTTAATCTCAAAGGGAAACCTGGGAGCAGAGGGAATACCATACTCCGGATGTTTTATCGGGAAAATGCTGGAATCATATTTTATCCCCAGGCCAGAGAGGATTTCGAAAGCCCAGAAACTATTTTGATTGATGGAAAAGGAAGGAGCTCTGTACCCCAGAACCTGTTTGCCGGTCAGTTCTTCCAGGATATCAATCGATTTTATGACGTCCTCCCTGAATTCATCCTCCGTCTGCGTAAAAACCATCTTGTGTGCGTATCCATGCGAGCCAATCTCGTGTCCTCTGCGATCTATGGCTGCCACTATCTCAGGATACTTTTCGGCAATCCACCCTAATATGAAAAATGTAGCCTTTGCCTCATATCTTTCCAGAAGAAACAGGATTTCGGAGATATTGATATTCAGTCTTTTTTCACAATAAGCCCAGCCCTCCTGACTTATAACTTCCTTGAGGTTCTCCACCTGAAACCACTCTTCCACATCTATGCTCAAGATGTTTTTTATCTGCATAATAATTTTTTGGCTTACCTTTTTTCCCTGGAAGAATGATACTCGTAACCATAATATTTATAGCTGTAATAATAGGGAAGAACCTCTTTCATATTATTCATTATCACCCCGAGCAATCTGACCTGTGCATTGTTTAAAATCTCGGTTGCTCTTTTTACTATCTCCTTCTGGATAAACCCGGCTTTGATGACCAGAATCACCCCATCCATCAGAGGACCTATGATCATGGGATCGCTTACCGGAATCACCGGAGCACAATCAGCAATCAATAGATCGGAGCAATGTCTTACCTCGGTTAAAACCTCTTTAAAATAGGAAGTCTCTAAAAGCTCAGTGGAATTATCGACCTTCTCTCCACTGGTTATGATCTTTAAATTTTCTAAGGGGGATTTCTTCAGGCAATCTGACAGATTTATCTTCCCCTGTAATAGCTCGGATAACCCACTTCTCTGATCCAATCCAAAAAGACGATGTATATTGGGTCTTCTAAGGTCGCAATCCATAAGAACTATCTTTTTATTGTGCCTGTGCGAAACTACTGTAGCCAGAAGGCTGGCAAGAGTGCTTTTTCCTTCACCTAATGAGGAGCTGGTAATCAGAATCGATTTGATATCCACCCCGGAGTTATAATATTTCAGGTTTGAATATATCCTTCTGAACTCGGTTACTATTGGAGATTCCTCTTCATAAAAACTAAAAATCCCCATGCCTAACTGTTTTCCATCCTGCATAATAAAAATTATCCTCTATTTTAAGCTTCTGCTCCTATCAGTCTTTCCCAGTTGTTCAATCCGGGGAACCGTTCCCAGAACTTTTAGACCTAAATATTCCTCCACCTCTTCGACCTTCTTGAAGGAATTGTCAAAGAACTCAGTCAGGATTACACCCCCACCACCCACGATTAATCCTAAGAGACAGCCAAGAAGAGTGATTTTAATCCTGTTTGGTTTTACTGGTTTTAAGGGAACAGTAGCCGGCTCTATGATCCTGAATTTATTCTGGGCATCTGCCTGCTGAACCTGCTGGGAGATCTGGGAACCTTGCAGCTGGGAAACAAACATCTCATAGATACTTCTGTAGGTCTCGACATCTTGTTCCAGGTTCCTTAGTGTCTGCTCCTGATAAGGTATGCGAGCTAATCTGTCCTTTATCCCTTCTACAACCTGGTTTAGAACTCTGAGTTTTTCACTTAAAAAACTCAGATTTATCTCATTAAAGGTATACTCTTCTAAAAGACTCGAAACCTCAGAGCTTAGCTTATCTTTTTGAGATCCAGAAATAGTTTTAACCTCTTCTTTGATCTGATCAATTATATTTCTGCTCCTCTGGGACAGGGTAAGAACCTTGGCATCCCTCCAGGAATATTTGGTCAAAATGGAAATATACGCATCTACTGAGGCAAGAAGTTGATCTTTTAAATCTTTCAGTCTGGCAGTATTGGGTAAACTCAAATTCTCCGCTTTTAGTGAAGACAGTTTATTCTTCAGGAAATCATTGCCATCTTTTAGTTCATTGATCTCCAGTTTTGTTGCATCAATGACTGATACGATAATGCTAACATTTGTATCAGATATAATGCTCTGGTCCACATTATTTTTTAGAGTTTTCTCCTTATATTCTCTCAGCCGGTTTTCTGCCTCATCTAATCTATTCTTATAAATGGTTAATTGCTCATCCGAGAAATCAAGTGCACCTCTAACCCCTAAAAGTTCATACCTTAGGCTCTCATCTATAAAAATCTGAGCTAGATTCTTAGCCATGTCCGCTGTTTCTTTAGGTTTTTCTCCATAAACAGTTACCTCGATTAAATTCTCTCCCTTGAAATTTACCCGGATTTTTTTCCTCAAGTCATCTATCAATATCTTTTCAACCAGTTCTTCCTGGCTTATCTCGGGAAAATTAGGTTTTATTTTGCGAGCTTTGCTTACCATCCCTGGATTCTGATGTAAGTTTAGATTATAGATCAGCCTGCGTAAAAAGCTGGTGGAGATTATCTGGTTTGTTATAGTGGCTAATCGTTGCTGTCTTTCCTCGCTTGAAGTTCTGGTTTGCGATACTCCTGGAACCAGATTCTCCAGAGGACGGGATAGGAGCTGGCTTCTGCTCATGAGTACTATGGTGGAGGATTTATATTGGGGCGTTATGAGGAAGCTCCCGGCGAAACTGATCAGCGTTACAGTCAAAAAGGGTAAAATAAGCACCCATTTTCTTCTCAATACCAGATTCCAGTACTCCCTCAGATCAAATCCTCTTTCAGTTTTCTGGTTCATCAGGATTTCCTTCCTACTCGGAAAGTCTATCAACTAAAAGGTAAAGACCTATGATGGCAGTTGAAAGAGGAACAATATCACGACCAAATCCCCATAACCTGGATAGAAATGAGCTTTTTCGCTCAGGTATGATTATGGTATCCTCGGAATGTATTTCCAGGCGAGAAGGTCTTCCACTGGAACTGTATTTTTCTATATCCACTTTAACCACGCTTGAATAGACTGCACCTTTGATTAAGACCTTAACGTCTTTCAGGTTAGCTGCAGAGGTTGGTCCTCCTGCCAGCACAATGGCATCTAAGATATCGAGTTTCTCCTCTAAAGCAAAAACGCCTGGTCTTAGTACCTGACCATAGATATAATATATATTCCTGCCGGTATATCCTGGTGCAATTCCTTCTGCTCCATAGCTCATAATCGACCGGGGGATTTCTATGGTATCCCCGATTTTCAACGGCGGAAGTTTGCTCAGGTCCCCTTTTTCCAGCATCTTTGCTAGATTTACCATTATAGTCTTGCCTGATTCTTCCCCTCCGCGTATTATCTTGACTGCACTTAAATCCGCAGCCTCAGTTGGTCCTCCGGCTTCCCTGATCACTTCCCACAGATCTGGTATGAATTCAAAGCTATACTTTCCTGGTTGATTTACCTGTCCCTGAACAAATACTTTCCGGCTGTTATATTCCATTATCACCACAGTTGACTGGGAGATATTTTTGTTGTAAAAGGAGATATTCTCCACAATTTTTCTGGATAGATCCGAGGTAGTCAAACCTACAGCCATTATCTCGCCAATCACCGGCAGAGAGATCCTTCCATCCAGCCTGACCTTGACTATGCTATTCAAATCCGGTTGCTGCCAGAAGTTTATGCTTATTAGGTCCCCCGGCCCTATGGTGTATTCCTGAGAAAAGAGGAAAACCCCCGTAATCAAAAACAGAGCTATGAAAAAGAATCCTGATTTGAGCATAACTTTTTTCACCTTGAACATAACCCTCTCCTGTTATTTTTGTCCGGAAATTAATATACGGAAAATAATAGGGATGTAAAGTGAAAATTAAACCACTTCATTTTTAAATATGCCTACCTAAAGGGAGACTGAATCCCTTAAACCGATAGTTTCTCCACTATACATGTTGGTTTTATTCCTGCCAGACTTTTTAGCCTTAAGCAAAGCCATATCCGCACAATAGATAAGTTTTTCAGAAAATCGGGCATGCTGGGGATAAATAGCCGCACCAGCACTTAAAGTCAGATGATGCTTGATTTGAAGTAACTCGTTATCAAAGATATGTTGCTGGATATGCCTCCTCAGTCTCTCTAAAAATTTGGAACACTCCTCCTGGTTTGTCTCCGGTATTATTATGCAAAACTCATCACCGCCGTAACGACAGACTACATCGATCGACCTGACTACCTTTATGATCTCCTCCCCTAACTGTTTTATGATCTGATCGCCCGACTGATGTCCAAAAGAATCGTTATAGGTTTTGAATTCATCGATATCAAATATAACCAGGGCTAAATTTCTCTGATACCTTTTAGCTCTGAAGATCTCCTCGTTCAGTCGTTTGAGGAAATATTGACGATTGTATAGGCCGCTCAGGCTGTCGGTATAGGAAAGCTCTTCCAGTTTTTTATATTGATCGATATTTTTAAGACTTGAACTCAGCACGTCTTCAAGAAAACTCAATATCATAAAGTCGTTTTCCCTGTATTTTAGACCCTCAACTTTTCCACCCAGGAAAACCAAACCCAGCTTGTTATCTGGAAGTTTCAGAGGATAACAGAGTTGTAGCTCCTGAGAAATTAAAAGAGCCAGGAGTTCGTTATCCTGGTTTTCTTCAACCGCGGAGTATAGATAAAAAGGGAACTGCTCTTTTTTGAATTTTCCATATAAAGGATCGTTCTTCCTTAATCCTATCTCTGTAAATTGAGTAAAATCAACACCTTTTGAGAATCTTGCTTTTAAATTCTCCCCATCCGAGTCGGGTAAAAATATTAAAACCGACTTGGAGTTAAGCTGTTTCTGAATTGACTGGGTAAAATTGTAAAATAGACGGTTTTGGTTCAAGGATAGATAAAGCTGATTTGCCACTTGAGTGAGGGAGTGTAAATCGAAGATTTTCTTCTTCATCTCAACCTCATTTAAGGAGACTTTGTTTTTATCCTGGTCTGATTTTCTCAGATATTTTTTCCTCTCCTTCTGAAATTCCCCCTTGAGCTTTCTATTCTCTTCCAGCCAGAGAAGTTTATTCGAAATCAAATATAAAAACATTTCTTCTTCGCGGTTAAGTTTTCGTTTACCCGAGGAAAAGAATACCAGCCCGGCTAAATCATATTTAACTTTCAGGGGAACAACAGCTCGATAGCGGAATTGTTTTAGGGCTGAAATTGGAGCTGCTGAATATCCATTTTTTACCGAGAGGTCTATAATCTGATTTTTTGAAAATCTTCGTAGAAAATTATCCAACTCCCCGTCAATTTTTATAGTTCTTTTTTTATATTCCACATTTTCTGACTTAAGATCAAAAAACCTATAGGAATTATCTTGTTTTAAAAACAGTATAAACTCCTGGGTTTCTAAAAAGCTGCTGAAAAACTTTTTCAAATAACCGATATCCCTTTCCTTATTTTTACCTTCCATAAAATATGGGCCGGTTTCCTCTATATCTTCCACCAGAGAGAAAAGCTGATGAGTCCTTTGAGGATTTTTATAACTGTTTTGCTTTATTGAGCCTCTTAAAAATAAAAGATAAAAAAAAGTTGCCAGTGCTCCCACCATCCCAGGGAATTTGAAATACGGATTAAAAGAAAAAAAGGCAAGCCAAAGGAAAATGGCTAGGATTAAAGCCCAGAATCCCTGAAGTATTCTCCCTCTATTGAAAAAATGGTTCCGGATTAAGCTTTTTAAAGGATTTTCCGTTTCCTTTAACTGTATCAAGCTCCCCCCTAAAACTTTACAGTTTCCATTAAATTATATATTTCCTTTTTCTTTATATCCAGAAGACTTTTTGATTTTGATGCTGTTTTAAATTCTGCATCTAAAATCAATATCTGCTGCAGCTGCTCATCTGCTGATTTAACCAGACTAACAAAGAAAATCAAATACAGACACCCTAAATGATTTAATCTTTCAAGGGAGAGCGAAGAGGATTTCATTTTCTCTTCCAGCTCGTCGATCTGGTTTTTTACTTCTTCCAAATCCAATTTTTCGGGCTCAAAATAAAAAGAAATTAACAGTTTATGAAATCTGGAAAACCCTGTTTTATCCTTCATATGCCTTTGTATAACTTTATGGAAAAACTCAAGGGCATTTTTATAACTGCCTTGAGATAAAAGCTCTTCCCCTTTGCGGAAATCATCCATGACCAGCTCTGGATTTAACTCCTTGAACCTCTTGAGCTCTTGCTGTATTTCCGAAATATCAGGTATGCCGTTATCATGGTTTGACCCTTGTTCCTGATGAAGGGCTATTCTGTTTAAGGCTAAATATAATAAGTTAATTCCATCTGTTGAATCCAGCTCTGCGCTTCTTATCAGGTAACCTTTTGCCTGTTCGTATTTATTTTCTGTATAATAGAGCTTACCCAGGTTACTCAATACCTTGGGATTCTCCGGAAAGCTCGTATGTGTGATTAAAAGCTCCTTTACCGCTTGGTCTGTTTTTCTTGCTTCGATTGAGAGGGAAACCAGCAGGTCGTAAAGCTCCCATTTATCTCGAGCTTTTCTTATCCCCGAGAGCAGAAGAGAGAAACTTTTTTCTTCAAGCCCACGATATTTATAATACAAAACCAGTAATGCCAAAACCTCAGGCGAGTAACTTTCTGCCAGAATATTAAAATCCTCTGAATCCAAAATCTTATTGTTTTGTATTTTTACCTGTTCCAGAAGCTCCATAATTAATTCTTTACCTCCACTTCTTCTAGGAACCCGTCGATATTCTTTTCCAGTTCTTTAGTAATTTTCAGATTAACCTCTCCTGAACTTTTTCCTTTTGCCAGGCAAACAACCTCTTGAAATTTATTCTCCGCCAGTTTGAGAAAATAACGGGAGTAGAAAATATAGGTCAGGGCTAGATCAAATCTCAAATCTGGATAATTTTTACCCTCTACTATCTCCTGTATCAGTTGAATAAGATACTCCTCTAATTCTTTTTTCTCTATGGCTTTAGGTTCGTATTTAAATCGTAATTTAAAATATTCACAAAGAGATTCTATCTCCAGACTGCTTTCCTCGTTCAGAAGATTCCTTAAAAGTATATAGATACGGGATAAATCCTCCCAGGTGTATGCTTTTTCAAATAGCTCCTCTATCCTCGACGCTTTTTTAAAACAGAATTGATACGCTTTTTTAAAATTATCCAGGGTTTCTACTAATGCTGGTTCTGTGCTTAAATCTGCATCCTCCTTCAAACGTTCCAGCTGTCTATATCCTAAATTAATATAAGCATCACTGTATCGAGGGTTGATCCTTAAAGCTTCCCTGAATTCTTTTTCTGCTTCTTCATAGTTTTTATCCTCTAAATATGCATTTCCTAAATTATGATGAAAATCCGCAAATCCGGGATCGATCTTCAAGGCAGTTTTAAAACTTTTTATCCCTTCCTTGATCATACCTGACTTAAGATGGACTATTCCCAGATGATTATAAGCCAGAGAATATTCTGGAGATTTATCCAGGGCAGTTAAAAACTCATTCTTGGCTTCAATTAAAAGATCCCGGGCTAAAAAGACCAGCCCCAGACTATGATGTGCCGGTCCATCGCCTGAATATTTTATCTTCTGGGAGAGTTCAAAAAGTGAAAGCAAAAGGGCATACTCCTCCCGGTGGTAGTAAGCGAGCTTCTCTTTTAACTTTTCCACTTTAACCGAGGAAGAGTCTCCCTCTGAAAAATTCATTCTGATTTTAACCGATCTGGAGGAAACCAATCTCATATTCTTAAAAAGTCTTATGGTTATCCGATTCATCAATGAATCATATTCAGTCTCCACCATATAGGTGTTTCCGCGATAACCTATTTTTTCTTTATGTTTGGGTAATCTGAGACCATCCATAGGTTAAATATCCTATATAGTATTTTAACACCCTCCTGTTGGAAGGTATTTTCTCTATTCTAATTATCGGCTTGGACTAAGAAAGATGAAGTTTCCAGCCAGGGTATTTGTAAAAGTTCAGAACCTATCTGGGATTGAATCAGAAGTAACGGAGGGAATTAGGGGTAAGATCTGGTCTTCAGGTTTATATTTCAGGAAAAGTTCATATTCTTTTTCTGCCTTTAATTTCTCCCCTATTTTCGAGTATAATAGACTTAAATAATAGTGAGCAATATGGTAGTCTTCTTTAAGCTGGATTGATTTCAGAAATGCTTTCTCTGCTTTATTTAACTTTCCGGATTTAAATAAAATATCCCCCAAGCTGAAATGTAAGACGTGAGAATCCGGTTGTAAGGTTAATGCTTTCTCAATAAAAGGCTTAGCCTTTGAGAGTTTATTCTCTTTTAGATAGAGGACTCCTAAATTGTAATAAACCTCAAAATTCTCTGCTTTCAACCTAACAGCCTTCTCGTAGTTTTTTATAGCCTTTTTATAATCTTTCTTTTTAGCGTAAAGGTGACCCAGGTTGATATAACTATCTTGGAAGCCTGGTCGGAGTTCAATCGCTCGACTATATTCTGCTTCTGCTTCTGATATCCTATCTTTGTTGTAATAGGCTAAGCCCAGAAAATTGTGTGACTCAGCAAAACCTGGTTCTATCTGAATTGCTTTTTGAAGAAGTTGAATCGATTTCTCTACTTCACCCTCTCGATAATAGCTTAATGCCAAGTCTGTTAAGGATACCTCTGGCAATTTTTCCTGAAATGCTTGAGTCACCCTCTCCTCTTCTTCTCTCATACCTAATTTTGAGAAATATTGCCCTAAAATAAACCTTCCATTCCGACTCTTCTTAATATCTAAATCCAAAAGATTCTCAAATCTTTGGATCGACATCTGGGGATTATGGTTTATGAGTATCCAGGGAAAGGTGAACAAGAATGAAGTTAAGATAAGAACTACAAATATATATCTTAAATCTTTTCTGATTTTCACAGATTTGAGAAGGAAAAAGATTCCTAATATGGTGTATCCCAAGGAAGTTGAAGAGAAAAGATCCCAATCTCGAGCCATCCCCAACCCAGGATTGATTAGGAAGTTATAACCTACTTGAAACAATGACACAATTATCAAGAAAAAGAACAAATTCTTATTTGCTGAAAATATCTCTTTACTCTTTTTACTCCAGCCAACTAAAAAAACTAGAAGTAAGAACAAACCTGTGGGTGAAAGTAAAAGCTGCAAGGAGATAACATCTAACAAATGAGAGGATGAAAAATGAGTATAATCCGGTGCATAATAATTTCCAGGATTTAATGGAACAAAGATCTGACCTAACATCCACATATTTTTAATATAGTAATATAGAAATCCGCAAAGAAAAACCATACTTGCACTTAGAAAACCCCACCGGTAATACCTTTTGTTCTTTTTATTTTTGAATTCAAATCCTATCCAGAGTAAAAATGCCAGAGAGGGAAAAAGGTAAAAGGCTGAAAAGTGGGAAAAGATAGAGAGAAAGAAGAAAATTACCACAGGTATAAAACTGCTTTTCCTCTTCACAAACCGAATAGAAAAATAAAGATAGGAAACCAGAAACACATATAGCATGGTATAATGCTCCACATATCCAAAGAATAGTTGAAGCGAGCCCGTGGTACCCAGAATCATAAACATCAAAAGTCCCTCTTCCCTGTCCCTACCCAAAAGCTCAGCCAAGAGAAATAGAAGAAAAATAAAAATTGCACCACCAATAAAACTAATCAAGTAATAGAGAGTCACTGCATTAATTTTAAAGAAACCATTTAAGAACTGATAAGCATAAAGATGAAGAAGGATCTCCAGGGGTTCAGTCCATTTTATATATAGTTTCCCTTTTTCTAAAAGGCTGATAATCTGAGCTCCATCCCCTAAGAAGTGAGTTTGATCTCTGAATAGATAAAAAATGATTATAGATGCAAGGCTGAAGACAAAATACCATAGATATCTTCGTCCAGAAAAACTTTTGTGAAGAAAATCAAGAAATTTTCTCAAGAGAAGATTAATTTTCTGGTTTATCCAGGGGAGAAGAACCAAAAGTCCGATAAGGGTAAAAAGAATTTTTACCCACAGCGGAAAATAAGCCAGATGGTTAATCCCCCACAGCCGTGCACCGGGGAAAAAGGAGGAGATAAAATGAGCTAAAATCAAAGCGGCGCAGAAAAACGCTATGAACAGGTTAAATCTCAGAATTGATTTATCATCTGAATTTTTCTGCAGTGATTCTTTTTTCATAGATTTACAATAAAATTTACCTCAGGAAGTAAATCAAGCAAATAATTTTTACCGTAGTGCAAGGCTTTCAGCCTCGTCTGAGCAACCCTAAAATGTCGCACTACGAAAACTGTCTTGACACAGTCAATACACACTACAAAAAACAAAAAAGCCCTTCAACCCATTTGGAGAATTGAGGGCTCTTGTCAAATCTGTTTTCCCTATTTCATCAAAACCATTTTCCTGGTCTCTGAGGTATTCCCACTTTTTAACTGATAGAAATAAACCCCGCTGGGTACACCCTCTCCTCTATCATCCTTGCCCTCCCACATAACCTGATAACTTCCAGGAAGCATCTCCTCCTCCACCAGGGTCCTTATCTTCTGCCCCAGAATATTGTAAATAACCAGGGTGGTGTGAAGGTGGTCTCCAAACTCCAAACTCTCAACTCTAAACTGTATTTTTGTGGCTGGGTTAAAAGGATTGGGATAATTCTGCCCGAGGTTAAAATGCCCAGGCAGGATAAGGTTCTCATCATCAAAAACTCCGGTTGAGATAACTCTCAGTACGCCGTCACTGACTGTAGCCGAAGGTGTTTCCTCGTTGAAAAACATTTTCGTAAAATGGACAATTGAACTATCTCCCGGAGAAGCAGAGGAGAGGATTTTAAACCCTATATAGACTAAAGCACCACTCCCACTCATAGCAGTATCCCCCGCCAGAGCAATATTCAACGACGAGTCATCAGGGGAATAAGACATCTTAACCCATTTTTGGGGAACTATGGTCCCTTCAAAAAATACACTGTCCTTATTAACTTCAATTAGAGTCGGGTCAATAGTTAAATTGAATTCCGCAGAGAAAACGAAGTCCTCAGGCAGGATAGAATCTACCAGAACAGGAATTCTTATATATTCCCCGGGGGTTCCCGAGGTATCCGGTATACTAACTGATACCATATTTCCCACAGCCAGACCGGAGAAGAGCAGAAGGCACAAAAAGCTCCCGCATAAGACTCTTGAGATTTTTCTCTTCTCCATTAACTTTTCTCCTGTTTTTGCAGGGGCAGGTTTCAAACCTGCCCCTACAGGTCAAAATTACTTCATTAACATCATCTTCTTAACTTCAGAGAAATTATCTGCCTTCAAACGGTAGAAATAAACGCCGCTGGAAACAGGATTACCTTCTTTATCCATTCCATCCCAGGTAATCTGATGCACGCCGGCTTCCTTCTCCTCATTTACCAGGATAATCACCTTCTGACCCAGCAGATTATAAACCTCAAGCACCACAAAAGATCTGGCTGGCAGTGTGTACTCCATAATAGTTGATGGATTGAAGGGATTGGGATGGTTCTGGGATAAGGAGAACTTACCGGGTAAAAGTGTTCCCACTGTTACCCTGTAGCTTAAGTTCAGTTCCACCTTCTGGCTCTCGTTCAACCTCATATTAACTAACCTTATCTCTGCCTTATCTGTTTCTCTGGCATTCTCTGAAACCTTGAAAGATATTCTTACCAAAACACCATCACCTGAAACAGGTTTGGAACCGGCTAATGCAATCTTTATATGACTGCCCTCTACCCTATCCTCAAATATAAATCCCGAGGTTAACTCGGACAGGGACACCTTCTTGACTTCTAACCAGCTTGCGTTACAATCTAAACTGAACTCGGCTGAATAGGTCTCGGGTAATGCTGAGAGCTCAATAGGAAGAACGAATTCCTCCCCTGGCTTTACGCTGAACTCTTTCGAATTTACCTTGGGAACGAAGTTTTCTTTCTTAACATACAGGGGGATATCCCCTCTCCAGTTTCCAGATACATCTCCGTACATAATTCCCTTGAAATCCTGGTTGAACATATCAGAGGAAAGATCTGGATAGTAAAGGTAATCTGGAATATCCACACATAGCTCTGAGCCTAAAACATAATCTGCCGGGAAGAATTTCCAG
>JAOUFL010000239.1 GCA_029858245.1 Candidatus Zixiibacteriota bacterium | reverse complement strand
CGGGTGCAAGAATGGAAGAGGAGTTCCTGGACAGGTGTATTCGCTGTCATGAATGCATAAAGGTCTGCTCCACATCCGGGAATTTTCTACAGCCAGCTTTACTGGAGGGGGGATTGGAGGCTTTCTGGACACCGCTGGGACACGCCCGCACCGGTTATTGCGAATATAACTGTATAATGTGCACCCAGGTCTGCCCTACACGTGCTATTCACCCACTGGATGTTGCTACCAAGAAAAAAACAATCATCGGATTGGCTTACATAGATCGCAATAGATGTATTCCCTGGTACAACAACATAAACTGCCTGGTGTGCGAGGAACACTGCCCGGTCCCGGACAAGGCTATTATCCTTAAAGATGAAGAAGTTGTTCATCATGACGGTACGTTGAAAAAAGTCAAAAGGCCTTATGTGGTAGAGAAATTATGTATCGGCTGTGGAATCTGCGAGACCAAATGCCCGGTGGAAGGGAAATCTGCTATTTTCATCACCCCGCAGGGAGAACAAAGGTGGAAAGATTAGGCTGAAGCTCTAAACTCAAGGTTTTAAAATTAAACAAATTGCCGGAAATAAAAATAGTTCTGTCTTTTTTAACGTGAAAGGTTCTTTCTTCTCTCGATGATATATTTGGAGCCGGGCAGGGTCTTGGTGTATTTCTTCAAGTCGTTAAGCATGCGCAGGATCTCCCCGGTATGTTTGAACATCCTGTTCCGGTTAATCTCCACGGAAATGGAAAGCGTGAGGATAGGGAAGCGCTCGAGCTTATTTTTTCTGTTATGCGTTAATATATAACCGCGTTTCAGGTCCCTGGCTTTGTACCTGGTTATGACTTTTTTGTCGAAAGTTCGCACAACCTCCGAACAGACCTTGTCTACTATTTCCGCGGGCAGGATAAAGATGAAATCATCTCCACCTATGTGTCCCACAAATGCGTCCTGACAGTACCGGTAAACTATCTCCTTTATGAGCTGGGAGGTGAGATGTATGAGCTTGTCACCATAAAGATAGCCGTAGTAATCGTTATAAGCTTTGAAATCATCCAGGTCAGCATAACACAGGGCAAACTCTTCACCTTCTTGTATGCGCCGGTTTATCTCTTTTTCTATGATACTTGTTCCGGGAAGGTGGGTTGAGGGATTTACACCTATATCCCTCTGGCTTCTTCTTATTACTGATTTAAGCTTGGCAGAGAACAGGTCCTTTTGCCATTCCCCGAAAAGAAACTCATCCACGCCTTTACCTAATCCCTGTATGACAATTTTTTTAGCGGGGCAGGGATGGTAAAGAACCAGGGGAATCAAGGATAGAGTAGGGTCGCTTTTAAGATTCTCAGTTAGCTGGATTTCTTTTTTCAAATTCCCATTTCCAGAGATGAATATCAAATCCAGAACATTTTTATTCAGGTATTCGTAAAGGTCTGATATTTTTCTGAAATAAGAAAATTTAATCCGCTGAGGATAAAAACTTCCTCTTAACTCTTTATCCAGATTAATTCCCGTATCGAATAAAGCAAGATTTAGCATCCTCGACCTCACCTTACCTGTTTTGAAAACTTCTCCCTGGGATGATGGTCACGGTGTTCCTGTTTGACGAAATCACGGTCTATGTGAGTATAAACCTGTGTAGTAGATATATCGGCATGTCCTAACATCTCCTGAACTGCTCTTAAGTCTGCCCCTCCCTCCAATAGATGGGTAGCAAAGGAGTGGCGTATGGTATGTGGGGTTGTCCTCTTTTTAATCCCTGCATTCAGGAGCTGTCTTTTAATTATCTTCCAGGCTCCCATGCGTGAGAGTTTTTTCCCTCTCTTACCTAAAAACATAATATCCTCGGACCAGGATTTAGCCAGATGGGGGCGGGACTCTTTCAAATAACCCCTTATTGCTTTTACTGCTTTCTTGCCTATGGGAACAAATCTTTCCTTATTACCTTTACCGGTTATTCTCACCCATCCAGATTCTGGGAGATACCCTTTTCTTTTGAAATCAGTCATCTCTGATATCCTGGCTCCGGTAGCGTAAAGGAATTCAAGAATTGCCTTGTCTCTTATACCCAGGTTATCATTTTTAACAGGCTGCTCCAGGATTTTTTCTATCTCAGCCACAGTCAGGGTATTTGGCAATTTTCGACCCAATTTTGGGGAATCTATCAACTCGGAAGGATTGGTATCGATCTGGCCTTCATTTAAGAGATATTTGTGAAGTGTTTTAATAGCGGATAAGTTTCGGGCAATGGAGGCTGGTTTAAGTTTTTTATGATAAAGAGTGTAGATAAATTCGCTTATATCTTCGGGTTTTACTCTCTTCAAATCCGGGATTTTCTTTTTTTTGAGAAAATCAAGATATTTTTTTAAATCCAGGCGGTAGCTTGCAAGGGTGTTCCGGGATAAACCTTCAACCAGATTGAGATAATGTAAAAACTCCTCTAAGATTTTCACCATTTGAATTCCTTTGACACGGCGCTCAACTGACACCCCTACCTTTTATTCCACAGAGACATATGCGAGGTGTCTCTACTTTTTCCCCTCTCCTTTTTAAGAAGAGGGTCAGGGAGAGGTTTTTATTCCAGCGCAAGGACAGAACAATGTTCTGTCCCTACAGACTACAGATGAAGGTGATGCATGTCTATAGAACTTTTATAACAATCATAGTCAAATCGTCCTGTCGGGGTTTTCCCCGGCTGAATTCCTTTACCTGTTCATAGATTTTTTCCTGTATCTGTCTGGCAGTCAGGGTAAAATTTTCCAGGAGGATTTTCTCTAATCTTCTTATCCCGAACTCCTCCTCTGATTCATTTTTTGCTTCTGTTACCCCGTCTGTATATAACAGGAGCAAATCAGAGGGATTTAAACCTAAAGCACGTTCCTTATAATCGGAATTTGGCATTATTCCCAGGGCAAGTCCTCCCTCGGATAGATTCTCGATCTCCTGTCCCTTTTTCAATAAAATGGGAGGATTGTGGCCGGCATTGGAGAAGGTGAAGATCTTGTTTTCCACATTCAGAACTCCGTAAACGGCAGTGACGTAGTTTTCCCTTTCGATGCTCTCATATAGCAGATTATTCACCTTGAAGAAG
>JAOUFL010000035.1 GCA_029858245.1 Candidatus Zixiibacteriota bacterium | reverse complement strand
TCCGCTTAATATAATCTTCTTCATCAATCCAGAAACAGATATTGTTTCCAGCGATTATCCGAGATCCCGATAAACCGCTGTAAAAAAGTTATATGATTTGGGATTCTGGGCCTGCGTAAAAGCTTAAAGCCAGCCTGTTCCAGAGTCTGGTTTCCCTTTATGTTATTGCACTTAATACAAGCACAGACCAGATTTTCCCAGGTGTCTTTTCCTCCATAGATTTTGGGGATTACATGATCCACAGTCATAGGCAGATGGCTTGCTCCACAGTATTGGCAGCGATGTCCATCCCGCTTGATCACGTTCTTGCGTGAGAGCATGACCCTCTTAGGAGGAACTTTAACATGAAGGTCCAGACGCACCACACTGGGTACAGGTAAGGTCCAGCTAATCGAGCGAATGGAATCCCCATCGTATTTCTCAATCAATTCTGCCTTTCCCAGAAAAATCATCACCACTGCCCTTTTCACCGTGCACACCGAAAGTGGCTCATAATTCTGGTTTAATACCAATACATTGCTCGAAAGCTTACTCAAAGGTTCCTCCAGCTTTATTTTTAAGTAATTTATGTATTTTTAGTTAGTTGTCAAATATATTTTTCTGATTTGAGAGCTTAAATGCTGTACAGGTATGTGATCTTTAGCGAATTTATATTCTTCCTCATCTGTCACATAGATCATATCCTTTGCCTTAACGATTGGTAGAGACAGGTTGAATGGGGCAACATTTTTTTATTGCAAAATCATTCCTTTTTTGATATTATAGAAAAACTTCGTACTCTATTAGGAAACATAGAGGAGTTTTTAAGATGGCTGAAAATATTTTAACCAGGATCTTCGGCTCCAAACACGGGCGGGATATAAAGAAGATCAAACCTGTTATTGAAGAGATAAATAGATTCTTCGAGAAGTCTAAATCTTTATCGGATGACGAATTAAAAGGGAAGACAGAGGAATTTAAAAAACGGATAAAAGACCATCTTGAGCCTTATACCATAGAGGAAACCTCACAGGATGAGCTCAAAAAAGCAGAGCAGGAGATCCTGGATGAACTTCTGCCGGAGGCTTATGCAGTGGTCAAAGAGAGCTGCAGAAGACTTCTGGGAAAGAAATGGGAAGTCTGTGGAATTGAGATAGAATGGGATATGGTACCTTTTGACGTTCAGCTAATCGGAGCGGTTGTTCTCCATCAGGGTAAGATAGCAGAGATGGCAACAGGCGAGGGTAAAACCCTGGTTGCTACTATGCCCTTATATCTGAATGCACTCTTAGGCAAAGGGGTTCATTTAGTCACAGTAAATGATTATCTGGCTCGAAGAGATTCCGAATGGATGGGCGAAGTCTATAAATTTCTCGGGTTAACTGTGGGCTGTATTCAAAATCAAATGGATAATGCCCAGAGGAAAATCCAGTACAACTGTGACATCAACTACGGGACCAATAACGAGTTCGGATTCGATTACCTGAGAGATAATATGTCCATAAGAGCAGAGGATAGGGTCCAGAGAGGATTTCAATATGCCATAGTTGACGAGGTAGACAGCGTCCTGATAGATGAAGCAAGAACACCCCTGATTATCTCCGGTCCGGTTAGCCAGTCTACCCAAAGATACAAAGAAATGCAGCCTCTGGTGGAACAACTGGTGAAAAAACAGATGGTTCTGTCAAATAAATTAGTAGCAGAAGGGGAGAAACTTCTTGAAGAGGGAAATGAATACGAGGCGGGTTTAAAGCTTTTAACTGCCCAGAGAGGCGCTCCCAAGAACAAGAGATTGTTGAAGCTTTTGAAAGAGCCGGGAGTAAAGAAACTGATCACCCGCGTGGAGCTTGATTGTCTGCGGGATAAAAAGCTGAACGAGATCGATGATTTTCTCTATTATTCCATCGATGAAAAGGAGAACTCCACCAATTTGAACGAGATGGGCCGCTCTATGCTTTCCCCGCAGGAACAGGCTCTTTTCGTTATTCCGGATATAACCGAGGGGATTCAGCAGATAGATACTGATGAAAAACTTTCCATTCAGGAGAAATTAGAGAAAAAGGAAGAGCTTTACAGATTACATGCGGAAAGAAGCGAAAAAGTTCACAACATCTCTCAGCTTTTAAAAGCATATTCTCTATTTGAAAAAGACGTCGAGTATGTGGTTCAGGACGGGAAAGTACTTATCGTGGATGAGTTCACCGGCAGGCTTATGCCGGGAAGAAGATATTCAGATGGTTTACATCAGGCAATCGAAGCAAAAGAAGGGGTGAAAGTCGAAGGAGAAACCCAAACCCTGGCTACAGTTACCCTGCAGAACTATTTCCGGCTTTATAAAAAATTAGCTGGCATGACCGGAACTGCAGAGACTGAAGCAGGGGAGTTCTGGGAAATCTATAAACTGGATGTAGTGGTGATACCCACCAACGAACCGGTAAGAAGGATAGAATTCGATGATGTAATCTATCGCACAAAAAGAGAGAAATATAATGCCATCATCGAGGAGATAAAAGAATGTCTCCAGGCCGGGCGCCCGGCATTAGTGGGAACTGTCTCGGTTGATGTCTCGGAGACCTTATCCCGGATGCTGAAAAGGGAGGGGATTAAACACTCAGTGCTTAATGCAAAATACCACCAGCAGGAAGCAGAAATTGTAGCTTATGCAGGAAAACCCGGAACAGTTACCATTGCCACCAATATGGCGGGAAGAGGAACGGACATTAAATTAGGACAGGGTGTGGTTAAATCCCCTTATTGCAGATTGATCTCAGAAAACCCCGAGGGCAGATGTCCTTATTTAGAAGAGCTGGGGTGTTATGATAATGTTCCCTGCGGTTTGCATATCATCGGGACTGAAAGGCACGAGGCCAGAAGGATTGACCGGCAGTTGAGAGGAAGAAGCGGAAGGCAGGGAGACCCTGGCTCATCCAGGTTTTATCTATCACTGGAAGATGACCTGATGAGGCTTTTTGGCTCTGATAGAATTGCCGGGGTTATGGATAGACTGGGAGTAAAAGAGGGCGAGGTCATACAGCACGGAATAGTGACCAAAGCCATTGAGAGAGCACAAAAAAGGGTAGAAGCGCAGAACTTCGCTATCAGAAAACATCTTCTGGAATATGATAACGTTATGAACCAGCAGAGAGAGGTTATCTATGACAAACGAGTAGCAGCCCTGGAAGGTGTGGATTTAAAAGAGGATGTTCTGGACTTAATCCAGAGAGTGGTAGAGAATAAAATCGAACAATTTACCGCTTCCAGGGAATACCCGGAAAACTGGAATTTAGGTGGCCTCAGAGAGGAGCTGAGAAAAATATTTTTGTTGGAGTTGAAATTCAAAGATGAGGATATTCCAAAATTGACTCAAGAGGAGCTGAAGGAGAAAGTAACAGGTGCAGTAAGAGAAATTTACGATATCAAAGAAAAAGCTTACGGTCCTGAGATAATGCGGCAGTTAGAAAGGTTTGCTATGCTGCAGGCGATAGACGAGAGGTGGAAAGACCATTTATACGAGCTGGATATGCTGAAAACCGGAATCGGATTACGTGCTTACGGGCAGAAAGATCCTCTAATAGAATACAAAAGAGAATCCTTCCAGATGTTCACCGAGATGCTGGAGAATGTTGATGAGGAAGCTCTGTCATTAATCTATAAATTACAGGTCAGGGGTAAAGAAGAGCAGGTGAAAAGGAGAGAGCCACAGAGAGAGTTACAGGCGATTCATCAGGAAGCAGTGGGCATGGGTTATTCCACCACCCACCAGGCAGAGGAGGTTGCTCCAGGCAAATCCAAGCCGATAAAAGTTGGTCCTAAGGTGGGCAGAAACGATCCCTGTCCCTGCGGCTCGGGTAAAAAGTATAAGAAATGCTGCGGGGCATGAAAAACAGTGATTGGTGATTGGTGATTAGTGATTAAAACGGAGTGCATCCCGCCAGAGGCGGGCTGATGTTATAATAGATTGTAGGGGTAGACCCCTCCTTCGACTTTGCTCCCTTCAGGTCTGAGCTTCAGGGTCGAAGACAGGATGGTGAGCTTGTCGAACCATGTGTCTGCTCGAACGTAGTGCGACCCTTCTTGTCCAGAAGTAAGCGTGGTCAGGGTCGCCTTATATAGAGACACATTCAATACGTCTCTACGAGAAACGAACCAACATTTAAATGTGCCCGCCAGGTCCCCTGACCTGGCGGGAGTTCTCTGTCGGGTCAGGGGACCCGACAGACACTCAGCGACAAGGTGAGGGATTTAAAAAATGAAAATCAGCCTAATCTTTATTTTCATCTCCTTAGCCTGGATACTTTCAGAGGTTGTTTTAGCCAAAGTAAAGCATTCCAAAGCTGCTGATTCAAAGGAGCTGGATAAATTCTCTTTAAGATTTTTATGGACGACCATAGTTATCTGTGTTTTTATCGGAGTATTTACAGGGATTCGCGGTATTGGCTTTATACCGATAAGATTCCTTTCGCTAACAGGTTTATTTCTAATCGTTCTGGGATTGATTATCAGATGGACAGCCATTCTTACTTTGAAAAAATATTTTACGGTTAATGTATCTATTTTAAAAGAGCATAAAATCATCCATAAAGGAATTTATAAAATCATCCGTCACCCGGCTTATGCCGGAAGTCTGTTCTCGTTTCTGGGTCTGGGATTATCTTTCTCAAATTGGCTAAGCACGCTGGTTATATTTATTCCAGTATGGGTGGCTTTTATTTATAGAATTCAGGTTGAGGAGAAAGCTCTAATTCAGACTTTTGGTAATGAATACCTGAATTACTCAAAAGCAACCAAACGCCTGATTCCCATGATCTATTGACTTTTGGATGCAGGGGCAATTCATGAATTGCCCCTGCAAGATTTAAAGGACAGGCTGGAAGCCTGTCCCTCTATTTTTGCTGTAGGGACAGAACACTGTTCTGTCCCTACGAATAAGAGAAAGAAAGTAGTTAGTAGAGTCGGGTTTTACGCCCGGCGAATAGTGCGACCCTTTGAGGATCGCTAAAGAGAGGCTAAAAGCCTCGCGATACGAACTACAAATTAAAAAAAATATATGGTAATATTTAACCGCCACGTTAAGAATCATCCTGATAAAATCCTTAGAAAAGAGATTATTGTCGCCGCATCTTTAAAAGAGGTCTGGGATGCCTGGACGACCACTCAAGGTGTTAAGAGTTTTTTCTCCTCGCAAGCTAAGGTCGAGCTGGTGGTTGGAGGTGCCTACGAGATATATTTCGATCTTAAAGCACCATATGGTTCAAAAGGCTCTGAGGGATGTAAAGTCTTAAGTTTTCTTCCGAGGGAGATGCTCTCCTTCGAATGGAACGCTCCACCCGATTTCGGAAAGTTACGCGGGCAGCATACCAGAGTAATCTTACTGTTCAAAGAGTTGAAGTCGGGCAGGGTCAAGGTAATTTTATCTCACCTTGGCTGGGGTAAGGGGAAAAACTGGGATAAACTTTACGAATATTTCGACCAAGCCTGGTCTTATGTGCTCGACAATCTTAAAAAGCGGTTTACAGAAGGTCCTATTAACTGGTCGTCTTGTTGTTAGATATTCCTTTTTGAGGATATTGTATTAATTTCAGATAATTTTTGTAGGGGCGAGGTTTCCTCGCCCTTTTTTATTTGGGCTACGTTTAGGGAGTTAAGCTCTTCTTTAATCTGTCGATAATTTTAACAGGACTCTTCAAGTAAAAATAGAGTAACCGCTTAGGGGTGTGTAAAGTTTATACATTTGACCAGAGGTAGTTATCTACAGGAAAAATCAAAAAAGGGATTTTTTGAATTCCACTTTAAATCTAAAGGGAAGAGGCAGGGGATTATTTTATCCCTTTTGCTTCTTCTCTTTTTCAATTTTTAAAAGGAGGGAGAAATGAATAACCTGATTAATGGATACCTGCAGCTTTTGATCTTTGGAACTTTTATTATTCTGGTTTTAGGATTTGAAAAAAGGTATTTCAAGTATTATCCGGGAGTAAAAGCAAGTTTGGTAACAGGTTTTTCCCTTTTGTTTACTGGAGCATGCTCTTCCTTTTTTCTGCCTTTTTTTAATCTTCCGATAACCATAAACTCGAATCTCAAAGCAGGGATGGAGATAGGTTTATATCTTTCAGGCAGTATTTTAATACTCCAGGGCTTAAGAAAATGGGTTTCACATCTGTCAAGAGGGAAAAAAATATCCATAAGGCGTCTAAAGGAATTAGCCTGCTTGAAACAACTTCAATCTCTTTCCCAGGACAATCAAAACCTGGAGAAAAATTTAAAAGATGGATTTGATAAGGTGATGCGTTATATGGGATATAAAAAGGGAGTTTTATTCCACGCCACTTTCAATTCTCCCGAGTTTTTTCTTTTTTCCCATTTTAACCTCACACCAGAAGAGCTTCAGCGTTTCTATACTTTAAATCTGAATGAGGGTTTTTACAATGATGCCTTGAAGACCCGGGAAATAGTTTCGATAAACCAGTTTAAAGATACGGATGAATGGTATAAGCTTTTTGCGGGAGAGAATGAAATAGCCTCCTTTGCCTGCGTTCCTTTAAGATATGCCAACAAGTCATTCGGACTTTTATGTATCTATGATTCAGAACCGGAGAGATTTGTTTTTGAGGAAATTCAATTTCTAACCTGCTTAAGGGATTCTTTCGGACTGATGATCGAGCAATCGCTTTTAATGCAAAAAAGCAGAGCCAGGAAAGAAAGTTTACAAACCGCAGACCAGATCTGCTCGAGGATTCTGGAATCAAAAAACTTAGAGGAAGATTTAACGTATCTTGCCCAGAATCTTAAAAAAGTAATTGAATTTGATTACATCTCCTTATCCCTGGTCGAGGGTTCAGGCAAAAATGTAAAAAAACTATCCCTGGGGCTGGGTGAAAATCTCCTGCTGGATAAAAATACGAATATGCCGGTTTATGGAACCTCTATCGGCTGGGTTCTGGATTCGGCTGAGCCTATGATCGAGAATGATATCACCCTGAAAGGATATTATGAGGATAACCTTTCAAAAATTATGGGGATACGCTCGAAGATAATTCACCCGCTGAAGATTAAAGGAAAAGTAATTGCTACGTTAACGCTGGGGAGTAAAAATCCACATTATTATAATTCAAAATCCATCAAGAAAGTAAGTCTTTTTCCCACGCTTTTAACCTTGTATCTGCAAAAAAAGAACCTTAAAGATTCACTCCAGGAGGAAAAAGAATACTTTCGGACTTTCTACACCCATCTTATGGAATTTCTCAAGTGGAAAGATTTCAAGGGGTATTTGCATAATCTGGTAGAAGATTTAACCCGGGTCCTGCCGGTTAGTTTCTGCCGAATATCATTTTTGGATCCAGACAAGAGAAATCTGGAGCTTCTTTCAGGTTATAAAAGACGGGAGGGGATCTTCTTCTCTACCGAAAGCTCACAACCCCTTGAGGTTCTTCCCTGGCACCGTATGACCTTAGAGACCAGGAAACCAATGCTGATCAATCAGGATGATCCAGAAAGTATGATGTCCAAAGAGGAAGCCTCACTTTTCTTAGCACCAAATTTGAAATCGGCAATTCTTCTGCCTCTGGTTCAGGATGGAGAAAACCTTGGCGTGGTAGCCTTAGGGGAGATGAGGAGCTGGGAGCGAAGACCTTTCAAGCGAAAAGAGATAGATTTTCTGGAAAAAATAAGTCGACAGATCAGTTTTGCTAGGACGGAAAGCTTGTCCGGAGATTACCCTGAATCTAGTTCCGTTCAAGAGCTCGACCAGAAAATCTCCCGATTGGGACTGGAGGTTAACAATTCACTGACCTCCATAATCGGTTCACTGGAGCTATTGAACCTGAAAAAAAACTTAACAGTGGATAAAACAGAACGCTATCTTAAAATCATTGAAAAGGGAGCATTGAGAATAAAAGAGAATATGGAAAGTTTTTTCGAACAGACGGATTATAGAACTATCAATAAATCAGAAGAGAATCAGAATATATTTGTTAAATAGAGAAAAACTGTATAATTAAATAAACAGCAGTTACATCTTTAAACGGTTACACTATTTTTCATTTTATCAGTCTTTTTTTCTTCTCTTCCATCCGAAAAATCAAGAAAAAATGAGTTTATTCCGAATAATACTAATAAATAAAGGTTAGAAAGTGACAGAAGAATTGTCAAACAAAAAATATTGGAGGGTTAAGTGGAAGAAGGCAACGGGGAGGTTGGAAGCAAGAGTAAAGAGCTTTATGAAACTGATACTAAAATAAAATTTAAGATACTGGTGGTTGATGATGATGAAAATATAAGAGAAGTTTTATCAGACCTTTTGCTGCTGGAAGGTCACGAAGTCCTGCTGGCAGATGGCGGGGAACAGGCGCTGTACATCTTCGATCAAAGACAACCTGACATAGTCATAACCGACCTTGGCATGCCGGGTATCTCCGGGTGGGAGGTCGCCAGAAGAGTTAAAGAAAAAGACCCATCCAGAAAAGTGATTGTAATCTCCGGCTGGGGAGCTTCACTGGAAGAAGGTCATTCACTTGAAGTCTATGTAGATCAGGTTCTTTCCAAGCCATTCCACCTGGAGCAGGTTAAAAAAGTGATAGCTGAAGTTATGTCGAATAGTTAGAAATTAACCGGTGTGCAAAATAGTTCTTATTAAAGAGAATATCCTACAATTAGCCCTCCTGGTTTAAAAAATCCTTGACTAAGGAAGAGTTAGTTATATATTATCAATACCCTTCGGGGTGAGGTGTAATTCCTCGATCGGTGATGAAAGCCCACGCGTCCCCGCTAAAAAGCGGGAGCTGAACTGGTGGAATTCCAGTGCCGACGGTTAAAGTCCGGAAGAAAGAAGGGAAAAAAATCAGGCTGTAGGCTAAAATCTGAAGGCTATAGTCCAAAAAATAACCCTACCCCGAAGAGATTCGGGATTTTTATTTACATTATATGGAAGAAAAAAAGTACATGCAGTTATCCATAAAACTTGCCAGCAAGGGGGAGGGAAAAGTTTCTCCCAATCCTTTGGTGGGTTCGGTACTCGTTAAAGACGGCAAGATAATCGGTTCGGGATATCATAAAAAATTCGGAGATTATCATGCTGAGGTCAACGCTATAGCAAGCGCTGGCGGGAAAACAAAGGGTGCAACCCTGTATGTGAATTTAGAGCCCTGCTCTTTTTACGGGAAAACCCCTCCCTGTACCTGGTCGATAATAAACGCCGGGGTTAAAAAAGTGTATTGCTCCATCCTTGACCCTAATCCCAAAGTTAACGGTAAAGGATTGAAAAGTCTGAGAGCTTCGGGTATTCAGGTTGAGGTGGGTTTATTAAGCAGGGAAGCAGAAAAGTTGAATGAGGCTTATCTGAAATATATAACCACAGGCATCCCCTGGGTGATCCTGAAAATTGCCCAGACCCTGGATGGCAAAATCGCTACAGCCAGCGGTGACTCTAAATGGATTACCTCAGAGGATTCGAGAAAATTTGTACACGAGCTCAGGAGTAAGGTTGATGCAGTTTTAGTTGGATCGGGAACTGTTATAAAAGACGATCCAGAGCTTACCAGCCATTCTAAAACAAGGAGAAATCCGAGAAGGGTAGTTCTAACCACCAGTCAGAACCTTCCCCCTATCTCTAAAATATTCAGGATTAATGAAGATGGAAAGACAATTATCGTTACTCCTGAGGTAACTTCGAAATTAAAAGTTCATAATGCCGAGATATGGGTAGTGAAAAAGAATAAAGAGGGGAAGATCGATTTAAAAAAATTCTTAAAAAAGGCAGGGGAAAAGGAAGTTACTTCTATAATGATAGAAGGAGGAAAAGAGATTTTCACCTCTTTTTTAAAATACAGGCTGGCAGATAAGATTTATTACTTTATTTCCCCGGGCATCCTGGGGAAAGGTCTGGAAACTTTTGGCGATCTGGGTATAGAAACGATAAAAGATTCTCTCAAGTTAAGAGGGATTGAGCTCAAAAAATTCAGCAGGGATTTTCTTATAACCGGCTATCTATAATAAGGCAGGTAAATTATGTTTACGGGAATTATAGAGGAGATAGGTGAGATTAAAAATATCTTTTCCACTGCAAAGGGAAAGGTTATTGAAATCAAAGCGGAAAAAGTGTCGAAAGATCTGAAAGTCGGGGACAGCGTGAACATAAACGGTGCTTGTCAGACAGTAGTTGAAACGAAGAGAAATCACTTCAAAATCCAGGCGGTTGAGGAGACTTTAAAGAGAACAAATTTTGCTCTGCTCAAGGCTGGCGATAGAGTGAATCTGGAAAGAGGTATGAAACTTTCAGACAGGCTGGGAGGGCATCTAATAAGCGGACATATAGACTGCACTTCCCGGATAAAGTCAATAGACTTAAGAGGAGATAGTTCCATATATGAATTTGATCTGCCTGCCGAATATTCCAACCTGGTGGTTGATAAAGGTTCGATTGCCGTGGAGGGTATAAGCCTGACTATTACAGAACTGAAAGAGGATTCATTTAAGGTCTCAGTAATACCTTTCACTCTTAAAATGACTACCTTAGGAGAAAGAAGAGCAGGGGATATGGTTAACGTAGAGTTTGATCTTTTAGGTAAATACGTTAAAAAGGTCATAGAAAAAAAAGAGGATATAAAAAGCAAAATAACCGAGGAATGGCTTAAAGAAATCAGGTAAGATGTGAAACATCAAAAGTGAAAATAGAAAAGAAAAGTTCAAATGCTCAAAGGTCCAAAAGCTCAACGCATAAAAAGCTAAAAGCTAACAGTTGTTTGCTACAGATTAAATAGAAAGAGGTGTTATATGTCTGATTTAAATAGTGTCGAAGAGGCGATAGAGGAGATAAAAAAAGGGAGATTCATTATCGTGGTGGATGATGAGAACCGGGAGAACGAAGGAGATATGATAATGGCTGCGGAGAAAGTGACTCCCGAGGCAATTAACTTCTTATCCAAATATGCCCGTGGCTTAATATGCGTGCCGCTGGTTACCAGAAGATTGGAGGAACTCAACCTATACCCTATGGTAGGTATAAATACTGCCAAGATGGGAACTCGTTTTACCATTTCCGTGGATGCTGTTCATAATACCACCACTGGAATTTCTGCTCATGATCGTGCTCAGACCATAAAAACTATAATAGATTGTAAAACAAAATCGGAGGATTTAGCCCGTCCCGGTCATATTTTTCCCATACAAGCTTTGGATGGAGGGGTTTTAAGCCGGGCAGGACATACTGAGGCAGCTGTTGATCTGGCAAGGATAGCAGGTCTTTATCCAGGCGGGGTTCTATGCGAGATAATGGATGAAGATGGACATATGGCGCGCCTGCCAAAGCTCAAGAATATGGCAAAGGATTTTGATCTGAAAATCATCTCAGTCAAAAATCTGATCGAGTATCGAAGGAGAACTGAAAGACTGATCGAAAGAGTAGCAACAGTTAATTTCCCTACACAATTCGGATTTTTTAAACTGCACCTGTTCAAAAGTTCCATTGACGAGCACCATCATTTAGCCTTAGAAAAAGGAGAGGTAAGAGGCAAGGAAAAAGTTCTGGTAAGAGTTCATTCACAATGCTTAACCGGGGACGTATTCCATTCGAGAAGGTGCGACTGCGGTGACCAGCTTTCCGCTGCGCTGTCTATGATAGAAAAAGAGGGTTCGGGCGTATTTCTTTATATGCGGCAGGAAGGCAGAGGCATAGGCTTGAGTAATAAGATTCTGGCATATGAGTTGCAGGATTTAGGGCGGGATACAGTCGAAGCCAACCAGGAGTTAGGGTTTGAACCGGATTTAAGAGATTATGGTATCGGAGCGCAGATATTGGTAAATTTAGGATTAAGCAGTATCAGGTTGATTACAAATAACCCGAGAAAGATTGTGGGCATAGAAGGATACGGTCTGAAAGTGGTTGAAAGAATTCCCATGGAAATTCAGCCAACTCCCGAGAATCTGAAATATCTGGAGACAAAAAGAGATAAGCTGGGTCATATTCTGAGGATAGAAAACAAGATAGAATAAATTAAAAAGAAAATTAATCATAAAAGGAGGATTTATGCCTAAAATAATCAAAGGAAGTCTGCAGGCTAAGGGTAAAAGCTTTGCTGTGGTGACCTCACGTTTTAACGAGTTTGTCACCCAGACACTATTAAACGGAGCGCTGGATTGTCTATATCGTCACGGTTCAGAGGAGAAGAAAATCGACATCATCTGGACTCCAGGATCTTTTGAAATACCCTATGCTGCCTCCAGATTGGCAAAAAGTAAAAAGTATGATGCGGTGATCTGTTTGGGTGCGGTGATCAAAGGCGACACCCCGCATTACGATTATATCGCCAGTGAGGTGACAAAAGGTATTGCTAAAATATCACTGGAGACCGGAATCCCGGTAATCTTTGGAATCATAACTCCTGATAACTTAGAACAGGCAATCGAAAGGGCCGGGACCAAGGCTGGGAATAAGGGTTGGGATGCAGCGCTTTCAGCTATTGAGATGGTGAATTTATTTGAGCAGATTTAAATATTCTATAATCTAAAATCCAAAGCTCGTAGAGAAGGAAAGGCATATGGGTCAAAGAAGAAAAGCCAGGGAGCTGGTTATAAAGGCTCTTTACTGCTGGGAGATAAGAGGGAGCAAGCCTGAGGAGATTTATAATGATCTCCTTTCCAAAACCGAGCTAGATCCTCCTTCTAAGCTTTTTTCAGCAGACCTATTTAAGAAGACGATTCAGAATCAGAAAGAAATTGATGAGCTGATAAGGGAGAATGTTCAACACTGGGATTTCACCAGAATTGCGATAGTGGATAAAAATATTTTAAGAATGGGAATCTGTGAATTAATATATATGAAAGATATCCCGGTGAAGGTTTCCATAGATGAGGCGATTGAACTGGCTAAAAAGTACAGCTCTGAAGATTCCGGATCTTTTGTAAACGGAGTTTTGGATGCTATAGCAAGAAAAATTGAAAAGTTCAAGGGATAAATAATTGACAAAGGTGAAGCGAAGTGTATATTTAAAATTTTGGAGTTTTTTAATGGATAAAAAAATTAGTAAGGGGAAAAAGCTATGGGATTTACTTCCTGGTATAAAAAGGACCCGATAAATTTCTGGTTATCG
>JAOUFL010000238.1 GCA_029858245.1 Candidatus Zixiibacteriota bacterium | reverse complement strand
CCGGAATCGAGGCTTTTATTCATTATTTTCCCCAGCCCGACTATGTATTGATTATACTGTCCAATTACTATGATTCGGCTGTGCCCCTTTATGACGATACAGAAAAATTCCTTACCGAGCTTATAAAAAAATATCCTTTAAAGCAATGAAACAAACATAGAGCTGGTAGGGGTGAACCAACGTATTCGCCCCAATAAATCAGGGCAGATACACGGTTCAACAAGCTCACCGTCCTGAGCAAGGTCGAAGGAGAGGTCTGCCCCTACAGAAAAACAGTCTGTTCTACGCTTTGAAGGCAAGGCGGGACTACCAATTAGATTCCTATGAAACGCTCTCCCGAAACAGAAAAATACTGGCAGGATTTTATCCGCTCTTTGGCGGATAAGGAATCAGTTCCCAGCTCGTATGCTGTTTATTATTTTGGGAACAGGAAGCAGCTCGCAGATGAGCTGGCGGAGCTTGTGAGGACGGGAATTAAAACTGCTACCAGCACTTTGTTCTGGGAGTTTGAGCATGACTGTGAGCCAATGCCCAGGGTGGGAGATTTTACTGTGGTTACAAACTGGGAGGGAGAGCCAAGATGTATTATCGAGATAATGGAAGTTGAGATGAAAAAGTTCAGTGAAACAGATGAACAGTTTGCCTATGATTATGGGGAGGGTGAAAGGACACTTGCCTGGTGGAAAGAGGATATGTCGCAATATTATACTAAGCTGTGTGAGAAAATCGGCAAAACTTTTTCTGAGAACATAACCTTAGTTTGCGAGAGGTTTCGGGTTCTATATGCAGCATAAACAGGTAAAAATCCCGCCTTGAGGCAAGGTGGGGATACCAGATTGTAGAGACGCATGGCCATGCGTCTCCACGTGTTTTTCAATAAAATCAAATCAGGTTTTAGGTGGTGTCATGGTCATCAGGGAGACTACTGCGCCGGTGGGGTCCTGTATTATGCAGAAACGGCCAACTTCGGGGACGTCCTGGGGTCCGTGTAGAACTTTTCCACCCAGTTCCGTGGTCTTCTTTGCCAGTGCATCCACGTCATCCACCGCGATATATGCCATCCAGTGGGCGGGGAGTTCCTTGGGCACGTCTGCGGGCATGTCCATTGCTCCAGCAGCCTGTGTATTACCTGCTTTGAAAACCGTGTATTTCATCCCCGGCATATCGCTGGTTTCTGCTTTCCAGCTTAAAAGCTCGGTGTAGAACTTCTCCGCTTTGGCGGTGTCGCGGGTTACCAGCTCATTCCAGCAGAACGTTCCGTGTACGGGCTTATCATTTGACATTTGGTTACTCCTTTTGAGGGTTATAGTTATAAATTGCAGTAAATATATGCACAAAGAAGGGGAATAACCAGCATTTAAAAAGCAATTTAAAAAATTCTTGACCAGCTTGCTTATATGACTATAATTAACAACATGAGAGCAGGATAAGATTGAAAATATTTTTAAACAAGGAGAGCTAATCTCAGAAGAAAAGGAATTAATTATGCTCAAAGAATTACTCAAAGCTGACGAGATAAAAGTAGCATTGGTAACAGGTGCCTGTATTATCGCCAGTGCGCTCATCTTCAAAAAGGTGCTTCACATAGAAGCGGACTCGATATCCTCACACGCACCTTCCTATCTGTTTATCATTTATATAATCAGCAAACACGGCATCAGCAAAGGCAAAAAAAAACAGAAAAGGTACAGACCGCTGTACTGGAATCTGGGGATAATTTTCATTACCGCGCTTACTATAATCCGATATGTAATATGAGCTTAGTATATACGGAGTCTCAGCATATAACTCTGGAGGAGATATGAACTATTCATCAATCAACTTCAAGGAGAAACTCGCCAGGTTTTCAGAACACTGGTCACCGAAAATCGTGGCGCAAATGAACGACTATCATTTCAAGCTAGCCAAGTTTCAAGGAGACTTTGTCTGGCACAGACACGCTGACAAGGACGAAGTCTTCATCGTTCTTGAGGGAGCGATGAGGATTGATTTCCGCGAGGGAAGCGTTGATATGAAGGAGGGGGAGATGTTCGTTGTACCGAAGGGAGTCGAGCACAAGCCATTCGCCGGGAGGGAATGCAAGATCATGACGGTTGAACCGGCAGGCACGATAAACACAGGTGACACTGGCGGTGAGCTGACAGCGGAGGATAACGTTTGGATATAACCTGCAGCTGACAAGCGTCTGAATTCAAAAACGGTAACGCTTGCTCCCCTTAACATGGATTAAGCCAAGGGGAACCATAGAGAATATGTGGCGAAAATATCCTTCCGGCTTTGGACTTGAACCCCCTGAGACATAAATGGCTCTCACATTACAAAACTATCATATTTACAATATCTTAGATTATCTTAAAATAGTATAGTATAGATAAAGTCTAGTCTTAAATGAAAGGGAAATCATATGTTTCACGATATACCAAAAACGATTAAAGAAAGAATGGACTTTTTAGAATCCAAGGATAAAGAAGACAGGCTGGCTGGAAAATCTCCAGCAGAAAGGTTAAGGCAGGTGCCTCCTGAAACCGGGAAATTCTTAGCCCTGCTGGCTGCTTCTGCTCCGGAAGGGAGTTTTCTGGAGATTGGCACGAGTGGTGGTTATTCTGCTATGTGGTTAGCATTAGCCTGTAAGAAGCGAGGTAGGAAACTGGTAACTTTCGAACTGCTTGGGGATAAGGTTAAATTAGCTCAGGAGACTTTTAAAGTAGCCGGATTGGAAGATGTGGTTGAACTTGTAAAATGTGATGCCAGGGATTTCCTGCAGAACTACAAAAACATCGCTTTCTGTTTTCTGGATGCGGAAAAAGAGTATTACCTGGATTGTTACGAAAAAATAGTTCCTAACCTGGTAAGAGGTGGATTGTTGGTGGCGGATAATGTCATCAGCCATAAGGATATCCTGAAACAGATGATTGATAGAGCTTTAAAAGATACTCGCGTGGATGCATTGGTAGTGCCGATTGAAAGAGGGGAACTGGTCTGCAGAAAAATTTAAGATAAAGGTTTTTCACTTTCAAGTCCTGCATATTAGTTTAACCTGAAGCGTAAAAATCACAATAATCATCTGGGAATATTAGAAAAGGTATGGAG
>JAOUFL010000034.1 GCA_029858245.1 Candidatus Zixiibacteriota bacterium | reverse complement strand
TTCATAATGCCTTATCGAGCGGCAATCGGAGGCTGTGTTGCCGGACAGGGGGATGTGAAAATTGGTGCGGCGATTTTAGTTGCCAGAGCTAACGGGTTATCCTCAAAAGTATTCAACGATAAGCTCACACGAATGCATATCAATAACGAGACTACTTTTGGAATGGGAATTGCAGCAGCGGTTTTAGGGAAAAAACATCCATCCGGTGTATGGCAGCCGGACCCTCTACTTTCAAACGTGAACAAAGTGCACGTGGCGACTTTACCCTACCAGACCTCGGTCTTGGCTCAGGACATTGCCGGTGGAATAGCCGAGACCGGTTGTATCCCCTCCTGCAAGGATTTCTATGACCCGAAATATGGACATTTAGTCCAGAAATATCTCAAAGCCTGCTCCTCAGCAGAATCCAGAGTAAAAGCTGCCAGGCTGGTCGAATGGCTAACCATAGGCGCAGGAGTACCCGGTTGCATGCACGGCGGAGGCTCACCCGATGGCGCCAAATTAGTTATAAGAGCAAATGCAGAATTGGAAAAGAAAGTCGAATTAGCCAAGAAATTAGCTGGAATAGAAGAGGATATCAAAGAACCTGAAAAGAAGTAAATGTTAGGGTATGTTGAACATACCCTTCTATTAAATTGTAGGGGCAGAACATCGTTCTGCCCTTAGAAAATGCGGGAGGGGACAAGCCCCTCCCCTACGGAGAAATTCTACCAAATGACTAAAAACCTCAAAGGTTATTTTTTCGTGCTCCTGGGAGCCACGCTCATTGGAAGTGTTGGGGTATTAGTCAGGGCAATTTATCAATATGAGACAGATCCAATCAAGGTGGTAACATATAGAGTGATAATCGCTACCCTCTTGCTTTTCGGAACTTTTGCACTTTTCAATCCGGAGAAACTCAAAATAAAACTAAAAGACCTTCCCTTCTTTGCTCTATATGGGTTCTTAAGTGTAGGTATAACCTACACCCTGTTCTTCTATGCTGTTAAATATACCACTATTGGTACTGCTGTAATTTTTGCTGATACATACCCTGCCTGGGTTCTTTTTCTTTCTTTGTGTTTTCTGAATGAAAGACTTACTAAACAAAAGATAGTGGCACTTCTCCTAACTTTATGTGGAACTCTTCTGGTAGCACAGATCCATAATCCATCAGCTTTAAAATTCAACCTGAGAGGAGCAGTATATGGTTTGTTATCCGGTTTAGGTCTTGCCTCTTACACTCTTTTTGGAAAAAGAGCTACTTTCAAATATGATTCCGGGACAGTGGTTTCTTACGCTCTGTTTTTCGGAGCATTATTTCTTTTATTTTTTAGAAATCCTGTTACTCTGATATACTCAAATTATCCCCGAATAACCTGGCTCTGGATTTTCACCTTGGCGATTGTTCCGACAATATTTGGATATTTCCTTTATATCAAGGGATTGAAACATTTAGAGTCCAGCAAAGCCGTAATTATTAGCACCTGGGACGTAGTTGTTGCATTAATTTTGGCTTATATTATTTTTGACGAAAAGTTAATCCCCATTCAGATCTTGGGAGCGATAATGATTTTCACGGGGATCTTGATTATAAAAAGGAAAGAAAAAACGGAAGGGGAATAGCCCCTCTTCCAATAATCGACTCAAATAAATGCCCAAAAACCTTAAAGGTTATTTTTTCGTCCTCCTGGGAGCCACTCTTCTGGGAAGCATTGGGGTATTGGGCAGGGCAATTTATCAATACGAGCCTGACCCGATAAAAGTAGTAACCTACAGGGGAATCATTGCTGCCGTATTGTTAATCACAACTCTTGCCATATTCAGGCCCGAGAAACTCAGACTGAAACTAAAAGACCTTCCCTTCTTTGCCGTTTATGGATTTTTAAGCGTAACTATGACTTTTATCCTGTTCTTTTATTCCATTAAATATACCTCAGTAGCCATGGCAACCATTCTGATTTATACTTATCCGGTATGGATAGTCGTACTTTCGTTTATCATACTTAAAGAAAAAATCAACAGACAAAAAATCCCGGCACTTCTGCTTGCCTTTAGCGGGTGCCTGCTGGTAACTCAAATCTACAATCCCTCATTGCTGAATTTCAATCAAAGGGGAATCGTATATGGGTTATTATGCGGGTTAGGTGCTGCTTCTTATACCCTCTTCGGAAAGAAAGCTACCTCGAAATACGATTCCTGGACTGTGGTTTCCTATGCTTTTGGTTTCGGAACCTTATTTCTGCTATTTTTCAGAAATCCTTTGACTCTTTTTGATTTCACTTACCCCAAAATCACCTGGCTCTGGATTTTTACCTTAGCCCTAGTCCCTACCATACTTGGATATTCTTTTTATACCAGGGGATTATTATATTTAGAAGCCAGCAAGGCAGGAATAATCGCCATCTGGGAGGTTGTGGTTGCCTCGTTTCTGGCATATGCTATATTCGATGAAAAGCTGACTCTAATCCAGATATCAGGAGCGATCTTGATTCTCTGGTCAATCATCATCTTAAAAAAGAAAGACAGGGAGGTAAAAAATGTTCAAGTGTAGAACCTTTCTATCAGGTATCATTCCTCTGGGATTATTTATTATTATTCTTTCTTTGCCCGGTGAAAATTCTAACCTGCTCAAGGCTCAAGAAAAGACATCCGGAATAACATTACCCAAGGTAAGTTTCACCAGCAAAACCTCAGTAGAAGAAGCTTTAGCCAAAAGACGTTCAATCAGAGATTATAAAGATGAGCCTTTGAAATTGGAGGAACTATCCCAGCTCCTCTGGTCCGCTCAAGGGATAACCTCAGATTGGGGAGGGAGAACCGCACCCTCTGCCGGGGCAAAATATCCCTTAGAGATATTCGCCGTGGTAGGAAAAGTGGAAAAATTAGACCCGGGGATATATCGCTACATCCCTCAAGGGCATTCCTTAATAAAGGTGAAAGACGAAGACCGGAGAAATGCCCTGTCTTCTGCATCACTTGATCAGAGTCCGGTAAAAGAAGCACCGGTGGTCATAGTGGTAACTGCTATCTATAAGAGGACTATGCAAAAATATGGGGAAAGAGGGATAAGATATGCGCACATCGAGGTGGGGCATGCCTGTCAGAATATTTATCTGCAGGCAGAAAGTTTAAACCTGGGAACAGTGGAGATTGGTGCTTTTGAGGATGAGGAGGTCAAAAAAGTTTTAAATCTAAGAGATGAAGAACCTTTAGCCATAATGCCTGTGGGTAACCGTTCAAGCGGAAATTGACAAGAAATGTGCAGAGGTATAGCAATACATCTCTATAACCATAAAAAAATGAATAGCTATCAAAAAGAAATCCAGGATTTAAAAAAGCAGTTCGCCCTGACTTCCCAAGAGGCACAAGGATATTTTAGAATCATTCAGCAGAGAGTAGCGAAAGAAATCGCGGAAGTCAAAAAACTGAATCTCCTGAAGGGAAGGTTTATCCTGGAATGCTCAACCGGTCAGGGAAAGTTCACACAGGGCCTTCTGGAGAGGCTTTTAAATCCCAATCAGACTCTGTATTCTATTGATTCCACTCCAGGATTAATAAAGAACATCCGCTTAAAAATCAGAAAGAGAAATTTTAAACCTGAAATAGCTGACCTCTGGAATCTACCTTTTCCGGATAACAGCTTCGATGCCCTTATCTCTCATTATACCCTGCACAGCCTGCGTTCCAAGAACAAAAATTTTCTGAAGCCTTTCAGGGAGATGGTCAGGGTATTGAAACCCGGAGCACTCTTCATCGCTATGACCTTCTATTATGATAAAGGCAAAAATCTCCCTGCATTTTACTATCACCGGTTATTCCAACTAAGTTATCAGGATAAAAAGATAAATTTCCTTAGCCTCCAAAAGCCGGGGATTTATATCGATTATTTAAGAATGGCAGGGTTGAAGGATATTAAAACAAAGATTATAAGTTACGATTCCATAAAATTTCCGGAAGAGCTTAAGCAGAAAATCTGGAATGAACGTCTGAGAGAAGAGGAACGCTCCATTAAAAAAATAAAATCGTTGAAGTTAAGAAGAGAGGTTCAGGAGATTTTGAAGTACTTTGAGGATAACCCTGAGTTAAAAAGCCAGGGAATAGGTCCAACCGTCCTGCTCTGGGGAGAAAAGGAGTAAAAAATGAAAGAGACCTGTACTACTAAACTCTATTTCTATTTTATTCTTTGCATCATAATGCTGGTTTTCCTAAACTGTTATTCCACTCTACAGACCGCAAAAACCAGAGATGGCTTTGGATTTACCACTGGAGTTTACAGATACGAATTTCTTCGCCATTGGTACAATAGATGGGAGGACCACTATTTTTTGATCCTAACTCCGAGCTTCGGCAGAACTGCACAGAAAAACAGAACAGGTTTAGAGGTAAGGTTGAAACTTTTAACCGATGCTATCGATAAAGACGGGGAATCTCCCTTCTGGTGGGTTTCTGAGGAATTGAAGATACAGGCACATAAAAATAAATATCTGGATTGGGCTCTCTTATTTGAGTTCTGGCTTTATTATCCCGGAAGCTTTTCCCTGATAATCAGCAAGGACTTAAATAAGATTTTTACCCCCTATGCCCAGTATAAACTGCTTTCGGGTTCTTATCTTTTAGAAGATCGGGATTATAAAAGCGGGCTCCTGTCCACTTTAAATTTTGGTACAGAGATAAACCTGACTCGAAATATATCTGTTTTGTTAGAAGTTGAGAAATTCCTTACCCAAAGATGGCTAAATGACAGGGAGATGACTAGGTATTCCTTGGGGGTAAATCTTCATTTCCCTTTACGAAAAAACAAATAAAAAAGGGAGGGGACAAGCCCCTCCCCTACGAAAAGAAATTCTTTCTAACCCATATTCTCAATAATCGCCGCACCGTATTCAGAGGTTTTCACCTTGGTAGCACCTTCCATCAATCTCTCCAGATCATAGGTTACCCTCTTCTGCCTGATAGTCTCCTGAATACCTTTATATATCAACTCAGCTGCCTCTTTCCAGCCCAGGTATTCCAGCATCATACAGCCGGAGAGAATCACCGAGCTGGGGTTAATCATATCCTTATCCGTATATTTAGGCGCGGTTCCGTGAGTTGCCTCGAAAAGCGCTACGTAATCCCCGATATTTGCCCCGGGAGCCATACCCAGACCACCAATCTGGGCAGCGCAGGCATCGGAAAGGTAATCCCCGTTCAGATTAGGAGTAGCAACTACCTCATACTCATCTGCCCTGGTCAATACTTGCTGAAGCATACTATCGGCAATGCGATCTTTAATCACTATCTTGCCCTCGGGCACCTGCCAGTTATATTTCTTGCCCAGTTCATCCTCCGTGACAACTTTATCCCGAAATTCCTTTAGTGCTAAATCATAACCCCATTCCCTGAATGCACCCTCGGTGTATTTCATAATATTTCCCTTGTGAACAAGGGTAACGGATTTACGATTATTTTCGATAGCGTGTTTAATCGCTTTCCGTACCAGCCTTTTGGTCCCGGTTACGCTGATCGGTTTTATACCTATGCCCGAGTCTGACCTGATCTTGGTTTTCATACTCTTATTCAACCAGGAGATTATTTTCCTCGCTTCTTTGGAGCCCTTGGACCATTCAATTCCGGCATAAACATCCTCGGTGTTTTCTCTGAAGATAATTATGTTCATTCTTTCCGGATGTTTAACCGGGGAGGGAACACCTTCAAAATACCTCACCGGACGAACACAGGCATAAAGGTTCAAAAGTTGTCTCAGGCTCACGTTCAGGCTTCTGAATCCCCCGCCTATAGGTGTGGTTAGAGGTCCCTTTAAAGCCACTATATAATGTTTTATTGCTTTTAATGTATCCTGCGGTAAAAGCTCTCCATATTTTGCCTGAGCTTTCTCTCCTGCATAAACATCAAACCAGACGATTCTCCTTTTACCTCCGAAAGCTTTCTGAACCGCAGCATTGATCACGGGACGAGTTGCCTTCATTATATCCCTGCCTACGCCATCACCCTCGATAACCGGTATAATAGGATTATCCGGCACCTGAATTTTACCCGTTTTCTTTGAAACCTCGATTATCTCCCCTTCGGCTGGTGGGGTAATTTTGCTGAATTTCACCATACTGCTCTTACTCCTTTCCTTTTACTCTTTTTTTAGGAAACTATTATCCTCCTGTATTAAGAAGGGAACGTTTTTTAATCTATCTTAAAATCACCATGTTTTTGAATATGACCTACCAGACCACCGTCATTCAGTATATTAATCATCGCCTTGGGTAAAGGAGCAAAACTCAAGGTAATCCCGTTAGTCAAATCCCTGATCTCCCCTTTTTCCAGATTCACTTCTATTTCATCACCCTGGGAAATTTTATCCGTTTCACAGATCAAAACCGGCATCCCCACATTGATTGCATTACGATAGAAAATACGGGCAAATGATTTGGCTAAAACTGCCGAGACTCCAGCTAATTTGATTATGGTTGGAGCATGTTCCCTGGAAGAACCGCAGCCGAAATTATCTCCTCCCACCACAAAATCTCCCTTCTGTACTTTGACGGCAAATGACGGGTCCGCATCTTCCAGCACGTGTTTTGCCATCTCTGGTAGATTAGAACGCAGGTGAAAATATCTGCCCGGTGCAATTAAATCTGTGGAGATATCATCTCCAAACTTGAAAACTTTCCCTTTCAAAATCATAACTACCTCTTTTTCTCCATTTATAGGGGGGTATTGCAAACACCCCTACTTTTATTTTCTCTTCCTGGAAACTCTTACTTTTTTACCTTTTATCTTTTTTCTTGAGAGAAACTCTCTGGGATCAATAATCTCCCCGGCTATTGCAGCAGCTGCGGCGGTAGCAGGTGATGCCAGATAAATAAATCCTTCTGGATTTCCCATCCTCCCCTTGAAATTCCGATTCTGAGTGGTGATACAGTTTTCCCCATCTCCCAGAATACCCTCGTGCACTCCAACACAGGGACCACAACCGGGTGCTAAAATTGCTGCTCCAAAATCGACCAGTTGCCTGATATACCCTTTAGCCATAGCTTCTAAGAAAACTGCTTTTGAGGCCGGTACAACTATAAACCTGGTCTTGGGATTTTTCTTTCTTCCTTTTATAATCTCACAGGCTACACCAAAATCCTCCACCCTCCCGTTAGTACAGCTTCCCAGGAAGACCTGATCTATCTTTATCCCCTTTGCCTCATTAATTAGTTTTGTATTATCAACCGTATGAGGAAATGACACCTGAGGAACGAGTCTGGAAGCGTCGATTTTTATTACCTTTTCATAAATAGCATCTTCATCCCCTTTTAGCTCCCTGAACCTGCTTACCCTGCCCTGTTTTTTTAAATAATCCTTTGTTAATTTATCTGATGCTATCAATCCTGCTTTTGCACCTGCCTCAACCGCCATATTGGAAAGAGTCATCCGGCTGGATATCGACATCTGCTCAATAGTATCCCCGGTAAACTCCAGGGCTTTGTAAGTTGCTCCATCTGCCCCGATCAGCCCGATGAGATAAAGGATCAAATCCTTGGAATACACTCCGGGCTGGAACTCCCCGGTCACCTCTATTTTGAAAGTCTCTGGAATCCTGAACCAGGTTTTTCCCAGGGCAATTCCAATAGCCACATCAGATGAGCCCATACCAGTTGAAAAGGCAGCCATTGCACCACCAGTACAGGTATGGGAATCAGCACCGATTAATATCTCGCCCGGATTTAAGTAAGATTCAAAAATTATCTGATGACATACTCCCATTCCTATATCCGAGACCTGACAGCCGGTTTTCTCTGCAAATTTTCTGATAGTGATATGATCATTGGAAAGCTCTTTCCTGGGAGAGGGGGCAGCATGGTCCAGAAACAAAACCGTTCTCCTGGGGTTTGCTGCTTTTTCTAAATTTATTTTCTGAAGCTGTCTGATAGCCAACGGTGATGTCCCATCCTGCATCAGACATACATCCACCGAAGCCAGGACTATCTCCCCGGCATTTACTTCCTTACCTGCATGTTTACCTATAATTTTTTCTGCTAAGGTTTTACCCATATCATTTACCTCTCTACCTCATTATTTAATATTGAATGAGAACTATCCTTTAATTTTGAAGAATTAATTTAAGAGAAAAATTTCACAAAGTCAACTTTTTTTGGAAGATTTTTTGGAGTATAAACTTTCAGGTTTATCTAAATTCAAAGCAAGGGTGGAGACAAGCTCCACCCCTACGCGGTTTTTCAGAAAATCCACAGAGACGCATTCAATGCGTCTCTACGTTACATCTCCAAAAAAATCGGACAACCAAGAGTTGCCCGATTTTGTATTTCTCTATATGCTATCTACTATCTACTATCTACTGTCTACTCACTACTTATTTATCACGTTCTGCTTAATCCATTCAGTAGTAATAGACTTGGGCCTTTCGATAGGTAATCCTAAAGCCCTATCCCAGATTAACTGGGCTAAAACTCCCATAGCTCTGGAAACTCCGAACATAACCGTGTAAAAATCATATTCCTTAACCCCGTAATACCATTGCAGAACACCGGAATGAGCATCCACATTGGGCCAGGGATTTTTAGCTTTACCGTGTTTCATCAGAATATCGGGTGCGACCTCGTATATCAAACTAACCAGTTTGAATAAATCATCATTTGGCATATGCTTTAAAGCAAACTCCCGCTGGGCAGTGTATCTCGGGTCAGTTTTTCTCAGTACTGCATGTCCATATCCCGGTATAACCTGTCCGCTGTTCAAAGTATCCCACAAAGCTTTGGATAACTCTTCGCTGGAGGGAATCTTACCACCTACTTTCTCCAGAAAACCCTGAATCCATCTCAAAACCTCCTGATTCGCCAGACCATGCAGGGGACCTGCCAGTCCGTTCATACCCGCAGCCAGTGAATAATAAGGATCAGATAGAGCCGAACCAACCAGATGCGTGGTATGAGCGCTTACATTTCCACCCTCATGGTCACAATGCAAAACCAGGTATAATCTCATCAGCTCGTAATATTCAAGCTCGTCGATACCCATCATATGGGCAAAGTTAGCACCCCAATCCAGATTCTTTTTGGGTCTTATCCTTTTTCCATCTTTATATGTTTTTCTATATATATACCCGGCAATAGCAGGAAGCTTCGCCAGCAGGTTCATCACATCCTCATAAGTAGAATCCCAGAATTCTGCTTTGGAAACTCCCTCATTATACTTTTTAACGAAGATGGAATAAGGCTGAAGGGACATAATCCCGATGGAAAACTGGGTCATGGGATGCATATCCCGGGGTAAGAGTTTCAAGATTTTCCAGGTATCATTAGGAACCTCAGAACGACTTTGCCAGTCTTTGGTTATTTCCTTAACATCTTTTTTGGTAGGAAGTTCCCCGGTTAAAAGCAGCCAGAAAATACCTTCAGGAAGAGGTTCCTCTCCCCCTTTAACCTTGGGCAGCTTCTCCCTGACTTCGGGAATGCTGTAACCCCTGAACCTTATCCCCTCCATAGGGTCCAGAAGCGAGGTTTCCCAGACCATACATTTTATACCTCTCATTCCACCATAGGCTTGCTCAACAGTCGCCTCGGAGATTACCTTACTACCGTACTCCTTTACCAGGGACTTAATCTCGCCCTGTGTTTCTTTAATTTTTTGAATAAGTTTTTCTTTTAAGGGCATTTCAACACCTCCTGTTTGACTTCTTTTAGAGTATAAATTTTTTGTCCTATCCTTCCTCTTTGTGAATTTTTTCACTATAATATATCTTAAAAAAACAAGCCGTCAACTCCTTTTGCCAAAAAAGAAGTCTATTTCGACTTTAGCATTTTCAACAGAATCGGAAGCATGTACTGAGTTGTGGCAAACATTCAATCCGTAATCTGCACGAATAGTTTCTTTCTCTGCTTTCCCGGGATCGGTTGAGCCGATAAGTTTTCTAAGCTCCTCAACCGCTTTTACTCTCTTCAAAAATGCTACCACAATCTTGCCTGAGGAGATATACTCCACCAGCTCATCATAAAAAGGCTTACCCCCGTGCACCTGGTAGAATTTCCCTCCTTCTTCCGGGGATACTTTTAGCATCTTCAGTTCCTCTATCTTGAAACCAGCTTCCTCTACTCTTTTTAATACCTCTCCAGTTAGATTTCTATTGACAGCATCCGGCTTGATTATAAGAAGTGTTTGTTCCAGAAAGCCTCCTTTTTTATACGATTATTTAGTTTTTCTCCTCTTCCTTTTCTTTTTTTGAGCAAGATCAAAACCCAATTCCACAGCCCTGAGGTTTAAATCCTGCATAGCTTGGGGAGATTTGCTTTTTATCGCTTCAATCAGAGCATCCCTTGAAACTACTTTGGTCAGTGAGACGATTGCGCCTAAAGCAATTATATTTGCCACAACCGGAGTTCCCAGCTTCTCCCTGGCACTCTGGGTGAAGGGTAACCCGATTATTTCTCTGGCTGGAGGTTGATCTACCAGGCCCGAGTCCACTATTAGCATACCATCATCCTTTAGGTAAAGATAGTAGGTGTCACAGGCCTCCTGAGTTAAGGCTAAAAGCAGATCTAATTTTAAAGCCTTGGGATAATAAATCTCCCCTGAACTGAAAACTATATCGGATCGGCTGGCACCTCCGCGTGCCTCCGGACCGTAACTCTGAGTCTGGGAAACATTCTTACCCTCGCACACCCCCAGAGCCTGTGCTAAGATCGTTCCTGCAAAAATCAATCCCTGCCCTCCGGAGCCGGAAAGTCTTATATCATATCTATCCTCATAATCCACATTCATTTTTCTAATTTTCATCAAGAACCTCTACTTTGAAACCTCTGGCTCTGTTTTAAACTGGGCAATAACTTTATCGTATTCCTCGCAGTACTCCGGGAAATCAACATCCCAGAGAACACCGATGAGAAATTTATCTTTGAGTTTATCCGGGGTCATTTTGGATGCAGCCTGTATAGGGACGGCATGATCTCTCTGCCATTCCATCATCTTAACCGCAGTTCCCTCCTTGTTAATCCTGCCATAAAAAGTATGACAGTGACTTATAACTTCTACCAGAGAGAATCCTTTTTTAAGAATCGCCTGCTGGATGATCTTTTCCAGTAAGGTAACGTGATAAACCGTTCCCCTGGCGACAAAAGTCGCCCCGGCTGATTTAGCTAAGCTGCAGATGTCGAAGCCCCTCTCACGATTTCCATAAGGAGCAGTTGTCCCCCGCTTCATAAAAGGAGTGGTAGGTGAACACTGCCCTCCGGTCATACCATAAATACTGTTATTTACCAGAATCGTGGTGATATCTATATTTCTTCTGCAGGTGTGGATGAAATGATTACCCCCGATAGACAGACCATCACCATCCCCGGAAATAACTATGACTTTTAATTTCTGATTAGCTAGTTTTACACCCGTAGCAAAAGCCAGAGCTCGTCCATGAGTGGTGTGCAGGGTATTAAAATCCACATATACCGGCATACGACTGGAACAGCCGATACCCGATACCATGGCTACGCTATCCCGCTTAAGGTTTAATTTATCTATTGCCCGGATAATCGTGCCCAGTACTATTCCTATACCACACCCGGCACACCAGACATTCGGGAACTTTTTTTTGGTGCGCAGATATTGATGTGTTACTTTAGATAAAGTTTCCATTTTTATCTTATCTCCCTGATCTTGGCGAAAATCTGCTCCGGGGTTAATATCTCGCCATCAAATCTGTTCAGACTGTAGACTTTTGCCCTTCCGCGATTTGTCCTCATAACCTCCCTCACTAACTGCCCCTGGTTTAGTTCAGCTACTATTATCATTTCCAGCTGTTCGGACATTTGTTCCATATAGATATCCGGAAAGGGCCAGATAGTTAAAGGCCTGATCAAGCCGACTTTTATCCTTTTTTGCTGAGCCATTCGTATCGCCTGCTTGGCAGCCCGGGCTGCTATACCGTAAGCGAATACAGCTATGGTAGCATCCTCCATAAATTCCTCTTCTACCTGTACAATATCGTTCACATTATGCATTATCTTTTTTTCAAGTTTATCCAGTTTAGCGTGTATCTCCTCAGATTTGGATGTTGGAAATCCTAAAGGGTCGTGAGTTAAGCCTGTTATATTATATCTATACCCTTCTCCAAAACTCGCCATCGGTGAAACGAAATGAGGGTTTATCTCAAAATGCTGATACCACTCCGGTGGAACATTAGGTTTTATCCTATTGAAAACCCTTATCTCCGAAAGATCCGGTAAAACCACTTTCTCCTTCATATGTCCCAGGACCTCATCCATTAACAAAATCACCGGGGTTCGATATTTCTCCGAGAGATTTAAAGCCCTGATGGTTAAATCAAAACACTCCTTCACAGAATAAGGAGCTAAAGCAACAGCAAAATAATCTCCATGGGTACCCCATTTTGCCTGCATTGTATCCGACTGGGAGACTTTAGTAGGAAGTCCGGTTGAAGGACCACCTCTCTGTACCTCCACTATCAAACAGGGAACCTCTGCCATATAGGCATATCCGATATTCTCCTGCATAAGGGAAAAACCCGGACCGGAGGTTGCAGTCATCGCCTTTGCCCCTGCTATTGAAGCACCGATGACTGCAGCTATGCTGGCGATCTCATCTTCCATCTGAATGAACTTTCCGCCTCTGCGGGGAAGGTTCCTGGCTAAGTACTCGGCGATTTCGGTGGACGGTGTTATAGGATAGCCAGCAAAGAAATTGACACCTGCAGCTAAGGCGCCTTCTGCGCATGCTTCATTTCCCTGAATCAATCTTGCTTTTTGCTTATCATTCATACTTTATACTTTTAAATCTCAAGATGTTTCTTCTTATGGATTTTTAGGTCTGACAGTTATGGCAAAATCTGGACATCTTAGTTCACATAGCCCACATTGGGTACATTTATCCGGGATTAGCACTGGATATCCTTCTTTATCTGCTATCAAGGCTTTAGTGGGACAGAAGCTTATGCAGATATCACATCTCTTACACCAGGCTTTAAAGATATGAACTTTTTCCGTTTCCTTTTCTGGTTCCCTGGTTACATCAGATTTCTTTATATCCCCAGTCAAATCTTTATGTTTCTCCTCATTTGGATATGTTAGCTCTTAAATTATCTTGACATTTTTTGGTATATATGATAAAATT
>JAOUFL010000237.1 GCA_029858245.1 Candidatus Zixiibacteriota bacterium | reverse complement strand
CCTCTTTCAAACGTGTAAAAGTAACCAGTGAAATATCAAAGATCGGGTAGCTTAAAATGAGTATTGGAACCAGAAGCTGGTTAAAGGAGGTATTTCTCTTGGCAAAAAATACTCCCAGAGCTGAGAGCACAAAACCGTTAAACATGCTTCCGGCGTCCCCTAAAAATATTTTTGCTGGGGGGAAATTATATATCAAAAATCCCAGAAGTGCTCCCATAAGAGCCAGGCAGAGAATAGCAAGATTTGTCTGGCCGGTGATAAAAATCAGCAAAAAAGAAGCTCCAGCTATGACCGATATACCGCTGCATAAACCGTCAATATTATCTAAAAAGTTAAAAGCATTCATCAATCCGACCATCCAGATTAAAAATAATAAATCCCCTATGATTCCATAACCTAAACTACCCATACTCTGGCTTATCATAAGAAACAAAAATGAAGCCATTATCTGTCCTAACAATTTTAACCCCGGTTGCATCCCCTTTTTATCGTCAAAAAGACCTAATCCTAAGATAACCAGGCTTCCAGCAAAAACCCCGGCAAATTCTTTTGTCCAGGTTAATCCGAACAGGAATCCAATGGAGATTCCCCCTGAGAAACCCAGAAAAACAGATACTCCTCCCAGAAGAGGTGTAGGACGTAAATGAACTTTCCTTGGATCCGGATAATCCAGGAAATTCTTATTAAATGCTAACTTTATGAATAAAGGAGTAAAAAATAAAACTAACATAAGAGACGTAACAAAAACTGCTATAGACATCTTTTTACAATCTACTCCCGAGAATAAGCAATTATTCTCTCTAAACTGTCTTCCAGGCTGACCATGGGTTGATATCCAATAAAACTAATTAATTTAGTGATATCAGGCACCCTTCTTTTCATATCCTCAAAACCTTTTTCAAAAGCTTTTTCATAAGGGACATGAACTATCTTTGATTTACTATTGGTCATTTTCTTGATAAGCTTTGCCAGATGGTTAATAGTGACTTCTCTACCATTTCCGATATTGAAAACCTCTCCAACAGCTTTTGAATGTTCGGAGAGCTCGATTAAAGCTGTGATCACGTCAGACACATAGGTAAAACTGCGGGTTTGTTTTCCATCACCAAATACTTTGATGGGATAAGAAAGTAGTGCCTGTTTAACAAATGAAGGAACAACCATACCATAAGTTCCGGTCTGACGCGGACCTATGGTATTAAAAAGCCTGGCAATAACAACCGGAAGGTTTTTCTCATGAAAATAAGCCAGGGCTAAGAACTCATCGATAGCTTTAGAGCAGGCATAGCTCCAGCGACTCTTGGTAGTAGGACCATAAACACTGTCATCATCCTCTCGAAAAGGGACTTTACTATTTTTACCATATACCTCCGAGGTAGAGGCAAGTATAACCTTTCTTTTATATTTGTTTGCAGCTTTCAGTACGATCTCCGTTCCCAGTATATTAGTTTCGATAGTATCAACTGGTTTCTCTATAATCAATCGAACACCAACTGCTGCTGCCAGATGAAAAATCATATCACACCTGGAGATATGTTCTTCCATAGCCTTCTCCTCCAGAATGGTTTCTATGATTATATGAAAATGAGGATTGGCAGCTAAATGCTTTATATTCTCCAGCCTTCCTGTGGAGAGATTGTCAATGACATATACTTCCTCTCCCCTTCGCAAAAGCTCCTCCGCTAAATGCGAACCTATAAATCCCGCCCCTCCGGTGATTAATATTTTCATATAGACTCTTCCCTTTCGTAAATCAACTTTCCTTAAACCTTTCTACCCAAATCCGCAATCAAGATGAAATCTCTGCTTAAGTTAACTATCTCATATTGGTTTATCTGGTTCTCCTCCAGAAGTCTTTCAATGTCTCTTCTGGAATAAAAATACACGCTGCAACCCGCTAAGGAAAGACGTATTTTTCTAATAGGGGTTCTCCAGGTCCATCTTTTAGGAAAACTGGCAATTATTTTACCACAGGCCAGGCTTTTCATCTTAGCTAAATAATCTGAAGGGGTTCTCAAGTAGTCAAAAAGGCCCATTGCTAATATATAATCAAATTGATCCTTGAAATCGTACTTCATAAAATCCCCACAAATAAATTGATATCTTTCTTTCTCTGCTAAATCTTTCACATAACTATTAGCTAAATCAATCATACTATGAGCGAAATCTATCCCCACGATTTTTTCTGCACCCTTTCGTACAAATTCTAAGGTATATCTTCCTGAACCACAACCCACATCTAACACGGTTTTCCCCTTCAATTCACTAATTTTCTGGAAAGTTAAATCGAATCTATCCTTTACCACCTGACGGAAGAGTCTATCGACAACTTTCTGGGAAAAGCTTTTATTCTCCTCATATATAGTATCAAACCTTATTGCTTTTTTTTGAAAATATTTCTTAACTTTTTCCTCACTCGACATTATCAACCACCTTTTTTAACGGGATGAATTTGAAATCGCTTAATAATCTCTTGAACTTATCTTCTGTTTTTGAAAGATTATAGTAATGAGTTAAGCTGATCCTCCAAGGCAGTCTGATTTTAGGATGCTCTGTATCTAATTCCCAGGGATGAAGATAAAATATGACAGGTTGATATTTTCTATTTAAACTTTTAATCCCGGCTTTTATAAACTGATATGGGAAAATCCTGAAATAAGCCCCTCCAGCTATAGGGACATTTTTTCCTAAAACCCTAAGTGTGGAAATCGGAAACTCCAAAATCCTTGAGCCACTTCCTGTCTCTATCCAGTATGGAAAGCGAGAAGCATTGGGAATTCCATAGCGGTAATTGATCACCGGAAAAATGCTGGAGTCGAAAAGTATCCCTGATTCACTTAAAATCTCCAGTGCCCAGAGGGATGAACGGGTGATGGAAAAGAAAGGTGCTCGATAGCTGACGATTTTCTGACCGGAGGGTTTTTCTAATATCCCGATTGATTTGTTTAAGTCCCTACGGAATTCGTCAGGTGATTGTTTGTAAACGAACTGGTGAGAGTAGCCGTGGCTTCCAATCTCATGACCTCTCCTAGCTATCTCTTCTACTAAATTGGGGAACTTCTCCCCCAGATAACCCAGGATGAAAAATGTAGCCTGG
>JAOUFL010000236.1 GCA_029858245.1 Candidatus Zixiibacteriota bacterium | reverse complement strand
GGTGATGCGAAGACGAACCTTGGTGGGTTGGAGGCATCGCGTTCGATAAACGGGCAGTTAGTATTTCCGTTAGATTCGCCGGCACGAGCGCGGGAGTTAGGGGAGAAGGTAGTAGTGGTACCCAATCCCTATAAGATATCAGAGGATTATCAGTTGCCGCGGGGTTTAGAGCAAGGATCGGATCAGTTTGACAAGCGGTTGAATTTTTACAATTTACCGGCGGAATGCAGCATACGGATCTACACGCTGGATGGAGATTTAGTAGCGGAGATAGAGCATAACAAGACAGAGGAAGATCCCACGGCAGGTTATGATTACTGGAATTTAATAAACCGAAACACGCAGGCGGTAGTATCGGGCATATATTTATACAGTGTAGAATCGAAACACGGTACAGAGATAGGCAAGTTCGTGATTATTAAATGATCCTTAGACGCGTTAAAAAAGACCATCCCTGAGGATGGTCTTTTTTTTTCAAACATAACTTAAATCTCAAGCCTGAGGTTTCTTGTTCTTGATCTCCAGCAGGATAAAATTTAAGGAGAAAAGGAGACATAATACCGCAAACCTGAAAGCACTCTGGGAGGAAGCGCCTAAAGGCATTATATTAGCAAGCCGGAAGATTATGGCTAAGATAAAAGCTATAGCTGCCAGGACAATCAAGAAGTATGCCAACCCTTTCATAACTACCTCCTCTTTAATTAATAATTGGCGGCATTTGATTAATAGCAAAAAATCTTCCCCGCCACTAACAAATAATTAATGCTGGTAGTAAAGCATTGTCAATAAAAATCTTGTTGAAATTACTTCCTGAGAGATATTCATCCATATCCCAAGAATCCTGACTAAGACACAGAGTACTTATCCGGTATATATCTTTTAGCATTAATTTAAGAGGAAAATTTCTCAGATTGAGGAATGTGTAAATCAGCCTTTCAGAAAAAAGGGAGGTAATAAAAGCCTTGACAAAGGCGGTCTTTTTTGACATACAAATATTAGAGGAAACGTATGTTTAGAGAAATTACCTTACCCGTCTAACATTCTCTGTGGTTGCTATTGTAAGGAGGTATGTTTGTGAAAATCAAAAAGCTATCAGGTGGTAAGGATTCCAATGTCAATTTTTCTTTTTGATTTCGTTTCTCGGGATGCAGTGGACATTCATAGATAACTTATTTCAAACAAAACAAAAGGATTAAAGGATATGTGGTGGAAAATCTTGACAGGCTTGTTGATTTTCACCGTTTTAGTTATAGTATTTTTGGTGCCTCCCCCGCAGAAAGAGTTAGGGGGAATATCCAGAATATTTTTCTTTCACGTTCCAGTTGCCTGGGTAACGGTATTAGCATTATTTTTCGCTATGATAAACAGTATCCAGTATCTTAAAAGGAAAGAGCCGGTTTTCGATATACGTGCCGCAGTAGCCTCGCAGCTTGGATTTTTATTTGCCAGCTTAGCAACTTTTTCAGGAGCAGTTTTTGCCAGACATACCTGGGGTTCTTACTGGAACTGGGATCCACGGGAAACATCGATTTTCATTCTTCTTTTGATTTATGGAGCTTACCTGGCCTTACGCTCTGCCATAGCAGAAGAGAATAGAAAAGCTAACCTTTCAGCGGTATATTCGATCATAGCTTTCATCACAGTTCCATTTCTGGTCTTCGTAGTTCCCAGAGTTTACCATTCTCTCCATCCCTCAGATTCTGTAATAAATACTAAGGCGGGATTCCAGATGCCACCGTCAATTCTTATGATTTTCTTATGCTCCCTTTCAGGATTTAGCCTGCTTTTTTTCTGGATGTATGAATTAGAAGTCAGAATTATCAGGTTGCGTAAAAGATTAAAAAAGACATAGTTTAATAATAAAGGAGGATTAGAGGATGTCAGCAAATGCAGGAGCTTTTATTGTAGTTTTACTAATCTGGCTGGGAATCTTTATCTATATATTCAGACTGGATAAGAAGGTAAGGGAGCTGGAGAGGAAATGAGATTGAAATATATGGTCGGGATAGGTATAATTCTGGTATTCACTGTTTTTGGAGCTCTCTCATTCAGAAAGAATCTCACCCCTTATATAGGGTTTAATGAAGCCAAAAACTCAAAGAGCACAGTGCAGATAATTGGCGAGGTGATCAAAGAGAAAACAAGTTATGATTTAGAAAACCATAAATTCTACTTCAGTTTGAAAGATCACAATGGTGAAAAGATCAAAGTTTCTTTGGATGGGAGTTAAGCCAGCTAATTTTGAGCAGGCTACGAGTATTGTGGTGATAGGTATGTACCGGGATGGAATTTTTATCGCTGATCAGGTTCTGGTTAAATGTCCTTCTAAGTATCAGGGAGGAAATTAATCGGCTGCAGGTGATCTTTTTTTGATTCTCTGTTTTACAGGTTCTATTTTCTCAGCACTCTGTTTTCTATTGAGTACAGGAGGGGGTAATAAGATATTATCACTGGCTAAGGCAGTTTATGTTTTTACATTTATATTTTCGTAGAGCGAAGATAAGCAGAGGATGATGAGAAATCCTCACATCAAAAGAAAACTGAGTGAAGACACTTAGTTTACTCCCCTGGAATATGGAAAAGAAGAGGCTATCTTTTCTGAACCATTTGATTTATTTAAGAGAGAAGAAAAGGAGATCGAAGGTTATAAAATTAAATTTTTAAGTTTCGATATGGCCCCGCATGGAGAGGGGAGCGAGTTTAGAGTTGGAACTGTGCTCGAGTTCAATTACCAGGATCAAAAAAAACCATAATCCCAGCTATTATCTTCCAGGAGCAGAACAATCTAACCCAGATAGAAGCCAGGATGCCTGATGGTGGCTTCATTTTTATAGAAAAGGTGATGGCTGATCAGAAAATGGTAATTTTTAGCATAGCCAGGAAGGAGAAAGGTCGTGGGGGAGTTCTACTCTTAGAGGTAAGCAAAAAGCTGTTAATCAATCCTTTGTGGGCAGGTTTGGTTGTGGTTATAGCAGGTCTTTTTTTAACTACCTGGAGGAGAAGCAGGGAAACATAAACGACCTCACATTCTTGATATCCAAAATGTCCATAATTCACTTCTATTCATGGCTTACAGGGATAATAATTGTTCTAAATTTT
>JAOUFL010000033.1 GCA_029858245.1 Candidatus Zixiibacteriota bacterium | reverse complement strand
TTAGAGTTCAGACAAGGACAAGCCCTGTCCCTACACAAGATTTCTCCAAAAATAGATTTAGGCAACAGTAGTGTGGACCTTCAGGTTCGCCTGAGCGAGCGCGTAGGGGTGAAACCTGCTTCCACCCTTTTTCTCTTCTATATCATTAAAACTATGGAAGGCTAAAGCCTTCCGCTACATTTAATTCTATAATAATCACAAAAGTTAAGGAGCAAAGAGCGGTATTATGTCCTGTATGAAGTGCGCGGTGATACAGGGGAAAAGGCTTTTTCTCCAAAGGAAAAGAACTGAGAAGGAAGCTCCGTATAATCCGGCAAAGATCATACCGGAAAACCCCTGATAAAGATGCCCAAGGCTGAAAAACAAAGAGGCTATCAGGATGGTCAGCCACCAGTTTCCGATATGGGAATTCAGTCGGGTTAGAACAAAACCCCTGAAGGCACTTTCCTCGCTGACACTTGCACTTAATGCCATAATTACCCAGATTATTTTCTGTATTTGGGTTTTTGGTAGGAGATGAGATATCTGCGGGGGAGTAAAGAATTTATATATTTGCAGAGTGTTAACCATAAGTAAAAAGAAAAAACTAATACCCACCCAGAATATAATCCCCGTAAATAAATTTTTAAAATTGAATCCCCCAAGCCCGATACTGGAAAAGCCTTCTTTACACAAGCGCAGAACAAGAAAAATCAATAAAAATACCAGAAGCTGGATAAAAACAGTAGGGAGGTAAATCTGGGTTACAAGATTTGCATTTTCCAGGTAAAACTCCGTACTTTGATCACCTCCTCCGGATCCAAAATCAGACATAAGAAAGTAGGAGGAAAGAGGCCAGATAACCAGAAGGAAGAAAAGCAAAAAATTGGAAGCCACTTTTTTCCCTGAAGTTTTAAGGGGTTGGGATGAGGTATCAATTTCTCCGGATTCAACCGGGGAGTTCTGTTCCATTTTATAAAATTTTATACTTCTGTTTGAGAGGGTGGTGGTTCCTTGTCAGGTTTTTCTTTGTTACCCAATCCTAAAAGAAAAGCAATCCCCACAATGATAAGGATTACAGGCCAGGTTTTATGCAGGGATGGGATAATCCCCCAGTTCAGCAAAAGAAAAAGGATGCCAATTCCTATGAGTATAAAACCTACAAAATACTTGCCCGAGTATCTATCTTTACAAGAAGTGGGTTTTTCCATTTTCTACTCCTTTTAAAAGTTAAACTTAAGAACTACCCTAATATAAAAAACAAATGGCATCAGGGCAATAGTTATAAGGTAAACGGTATCACATACAACCTATATACACAGTCAACCTCCGGTAGTTAGAAGATGTGAAGACGGAGTGAAAGCAATATGAAACAGATGTGATTGCTTTTTGTTTTAAAAAGGCAAAATTCGGATAAGATTCAATTGAGTAACATAAGGGGAAAATGGAGAGTTGCATATATGAAAGAAAAACCTGGATGTCGGGATAAAAGGAAAAAAGATCATTTCGTGGATTATTATACCTGTTCTTTGGGTTATAGTAGAAAAAAGAGGAGAAGAATCAGGACTCTTAACTGGATCACTGGAAAGGAAGAGCCAGATTTTACCTTGTCGGAACAGCAGCTCAGGAAGAAGCTGGAGGAGGAAAAATCAAAGGTTGAATTAGAGGAAGTGGTAGCTAAAGCTATGGCTAAGCTGGAGAATGTAGAAAGGGAATTCATTCGTTATTTTTATTTCGATTGTCTGAGCTATGAAAAAATCTGCGTTATTCTTGGCAAAACCAAAGACCGCCTGGAAAGAGTACACCGCACTGCTCTGGAGAAACTTAAGTATATTCTAAAAGATTATGTAACGCAGCGTTACCATCTCAAAATCCTCCCGCCCGAAAAATGTTTGATATGTTCCCATCCGCGGAGGAAAGAACTTGAGTATATCATAGATGCTAAAAGAAAAGAGGAGACCTGGAAAAAAGTATTACAGGTTTTTAAAAAGGAATTTAACCTGGAGATAAAAACACCACAAAGTCTGATCAATCATCAGAAAAAGCATATGCCCGGATAGCAGGTTTTTGATAAAATGACTTTAAAATATAATCTAACAGTAAAGGAGGATGAATGGAGAATTCAGTTAGCAGACTGAGAGGAGAGCACTGTATAAATATTTTCCTCTCTTATGAGCTGAAAGAGAAAATCAGCCGGCTGGCTAAAAGATATGACCGCACCATGGCAGACGTGGTAAGAAATCTGATTAAAATAGGAATACCGATACTGGAGAGTTTGACCGAAGCAGAGGAGAAAATGCTTTTAGATTACATACAGACATTCAGGAGATGGAGAAAGGTTAAGGAATTGAAAAACAAAGAGGAGTCTGTGGATTAGAAAAATATCAAAGCCTTTAAATAAATGTTAATATTTGAATTCTTTCTGTTTGACTTACACCCTGTATTTTTGTTTATTTGATAAACAGAGGAAAAACTATTTTAGCCAATCTCTAACACGAATTTAAAGATATAGCTTTAACAATCCCGGAGATTTTACGTAATTAATATTGAAAGCAGGACTAAATTTAACACTCTGAATCAAAAATGAATTATCTGTTAACCGGGCTGCCGGGGATCGGCAAAACCAGTATTATCAAAGAGGTAATTGAGAAATTGGGAATGTCTGCGTGTGGCTTCTTTACCTCGGAGATTAAAGAGGGGGAGAGCAGGGTGGGATTTTCGGTGCAGACTCTTTTTGGGATGGAGGGAGTTTTAGCTCATAAAGAGTTCAGGAGTAAATACCGAGTTGGGGGTTACGGTGTTGCCGTCAGCGGTTTTGAGAAAATCGTCTCACGGGAGCTGGAAAGATGTCTGAGGGGTAAAGGCATAATCATAATAGACGAGATCGGGAAAATGGAGCTTTTCTCCAGGAGGTTTCAGGAGCTGGTTCTGGTTTGCCTGGACGCTCCTAACCCTGTTCTGGGCACGATTATGTTTGGATACCACCCTTATGTGGAGAAGGTGAAAAAAAGGGAGGATGTAAAGGTCTTTGAGGTAACGAAGAAAAACAGGAATCAACTGGTCGAGTTATTAGTCGAGGAGATCAAAAAAGACCTTCAGAGTTAAGCTACCTGTTCAAAAAATCCAGGCATAGAATGCTGTTACCTCCCTTAAAATAGTTTATTTACTACAGGATTTAAAACGCTTCGAAAAATCTTATACTGCACCAGGGAAGTGATAGGTTTTTATTCTGGATATGCCGAAAATAATCAATAGAATTTAAAGAGAAACAACCTGGTATTTAAATTAAGCGGAACGGGATCAGCAGATGATAAATCGCAAGCAACTTTACTTTGCCACGGTATTTCTGCTTGTTTTTGCTTTGCCTGAGGCACTTAATTCTTTACAGGGCAAGACCATATTTATTCCCTCGCCTCATCACACTACCATTCAGTCTGCCATCGATTATTCCCAGACCGGCGATACGGTTTTGGTTGCCCCGGGGATTTATTATGAGAATCTGAATTATAAAGGAAAGGGAATTCTGGTCGCCAGTCATTTTATCCTGGAGCTGGATAGCTCTATGATCGAGAAGACCATTATCGATGGAAGCAGGTTCACGATACATGCGGAAGCAAGTGTGGTTCGCTTTATAAGCGGAGAGGCTTCGAATTCAGTTATTCAGGGATTTACCCTGCGTAACGGCAGAGGTATCTATGCAGATGAGATCTGGCTGGGGGGTGGGGTTTCCTGTTATCTCTCTGCTCCCAAAATAATCAACAATCGCATAGAGGGCAGCGAAGCGCATTTTGGAGGAGGGATAGGCTGCTATTATGGTAATTCCGAGCCTAAGATCATCTCAAACCTGATTTTCAATAACCAGGCAGTGGTGGGGGCAGGGGTTTACTCAAAAAGAGCTCATCCCCTTATATCGGGAAATACGATTATCCAGAACACCTCCAGCTATAGAGGGGGTGGGATTTTCGTTAAGCTCTGTTCCCCCAGGATCAAAGATAATCTGGTGATACAGAACAGCGCAGCAGTTCATGGAGGGGGTATTTATGCTCTGGCTGTTTTCGGAGAGATAGCTGGTAACCTGATAAAGGAAAACCGGGCAGAATCAGATGGTGGAGGTATTTATACCTCCAGCGAGAGCTCAATTGAAATTTCTGGTAACATAATAGAATCCAATTACTCCAACTCGGGCGGGGGTATATATAATCTTTATTCTACAAATACGATATCAAATAATACCATAATAGCAAACAGGTCTGCAGATGGAAGCGGAGGGATTCTCTGTGCAGGGACGCCATCCTATTTACCCGAAATCATCGATAACATCTTTTATTTAAACCTGGTTGCCATAAAGTGCAGAGATGGTTGTTTACCCTGTATCTCTTACAACGATTTCTGGGGCAATGCCGGAGGTAATTTTTCATGTGTAATTCCGGGAATGGGTGATACCGCCAAATGGGTTAATGTTAACGGAGTTACATGTGATAGTTTTTTTAATATTTTCTCAGATCCTTTGTTTTCAGATAGCACCTACAATCTTAACTGTTCTTCTCCCTGTATAGAAGCAGGGCATTCTATTTTACTACCGAGTGGTAGAAGTTATAGCGATATTGGAGCCAGGGATTATGATTATCTTCGCGGAGACGTAAATTCGGATGGAGCTGAAGATATTTCGGATGTGGTTTTTTTAATCAGCTATCTTTTTAAATCCGGGATAGCTTCCTGTCCGGTGATGCGGGGTGACATTAATTATGACAGGCAAATCTCCATAGCGGATATTGTTGTTTTAATCAAAGATATTTTCGGAAACTAAGGGTTAATTTATAAAATCAGATATTTAAAGATTTATAGCTTTAATTAAGAATAATAACTGACATAGGGTACGGTAGTTTGCGAATTGATCCCATACTTAGCATATTTCCAATACTCCAGCTCCATTAATCTTTCCCTGTTTAAGCAGCTGTAATGCCCGGTTGGCTTTTTCGAGGGGGAAAACCGTAATACATGTTTGGATAGGTATCTCGGAAGCCAGCTTCAGTAATTCCTCGCCGTCTGCTCTGGTGCTGTTAGTTACGCTCTTTAGTTTTTTTTCAAAATAGATATGTTTGGTATAATCCAGCTGGGGTATGGGTGTCATATAGATTCCAGCCAATGCGAGTGTCCCTCCTCTATCTAAAGCTTCCAGAGCTAAAAGCACAATTTTTCCTTCCGGTGCAAAAACGATCGAGCTTTGAAGCTTTTGGGGTGGAAGCTGTTCAGCCTTTCCGACCCAGGAAGCCCCGAGCTTCAAAGCTAATTTCCGATGTTCCGGGCTGCGGGTAAAAACATATATCTCACATTTCCAGTAACTAGCAATCTGAATGGCTATATGAGCTGAAGCACCAAAACCATAGAGACCTAATCTCCCTCCGGGTTTGATTTCACATAGCTGTAAAGCTCTATAACCGATTATCCCTGCGCAGAGCAGGGGAGCAGTTTCTGCAGGTGAAAGCTTTTGTGGGAGGGGATAAGCAAAATCCTCAGAAATCACAGTGTACCGGGCATATCCCCCATCTGCATGATAACCGGTGAATTTTGCATTTTCACATAAATTTTCATTTCCATTTACACAATACACGCATCTACCGCAGGTCGAATGAAGCCAGGCAATACCGACCCTATCACCAGGCTTGAATCTGGTTACTTTTTCTCCCTTGTTTTCGACTGTGCCTGTGATCTGATGTCCTGGAACCAGAGGAAGCTTTATCAGGGGAAGCTCGCCCTCTATAGTATGCAGGTCAGTATGACAGATACCGCAGGCCTGAACCCGAACCAGAAGGTCTTTTGGACCAATCCCGGGCACAGGGATATCCTTCAGATGCAGGGGATTTTTTTCAATCAGACCGGTTTTTTTTAACACCATAGCCCGCATAGATTATTCCTTTGTTTGTCAGAAAAGGCTGAAGCATTTTAGTAATACATACACTGGAATAAATAAGTTCTATTCTCAATTGGCAAGCGAATTTTCAATTCGGGTATTGATTGATATTTAGTTTTATCCTGTACTTTTCTCTTGCAACGTTTTTACACTTCTGATATATTTTTCTATATTATGGGGAAGAAAGAAAAAAATGCTGTTCCTTCTGAAGAAAAGGTCAAGATAATTGCCACTAACAGAAAAGCACGACATGAATATATCGTGCTGGAGACATATGAGGCTGGAATGGTACTTAAGGGCACGGAGGTGAAATCGCTCAGGGAAGGTAAGGCTAACCTGAAGGATTCTTATGCCAGAATAGATAAGGGAGGGACATACCTTGTAAATATGCATATCAGCCCTTATGAGAAAGGGAACAGGTATAATCAGGAGCCTACCAGGCCCAGAAAACTTCTACTGCACAGGAGTCAGATAAGAAGGCTTCTGGGGAAAGTAGCGGAGAAAGGATTAACCCTGGTTCCGCTTAGACTTTATTTTAAAGGGAGTTATGCCAAAGTGGAATTAGGGCTGGTCGTGGGTAAGAAGCTTTACGATAAAAGAAAAGATATTGCGGAAAGAGAAGCGCAACGCGTTTTAAGGAGAGCGCTTAAGGAAAGCAATAAATGAATTTCAGGATGAAAGCCATAGTACTATTTAGTCTTATAGGCATATACTTTTTTTCTTTAGGCTCCACTATCATCATAGATAAAGAGGGGGAAAAATACCAGATGGAGAGCCTGGAGATAGAAAAGTCTCAGTATGTTTCCTTGAGCGACTTAAAAGATGTCTACGGAGGTCAGTTATCCTGGGAACCCCTGAGTAAAAAAGCCTGCTGGGAAGTCAATGCACATAGCTTTGAATTCACCCTTTTCTCTCCATATTTAATCCTGGATGAGGAGGTATATAATTTAACCCTGCCGGTTAAACTAAAACAGGGTAAAATCTACATTCCTTTCAAAACCTTCTGGCCAGTTCTTGAGTTAATAGAACCTTCGAAGAAAACTTCAAGTCAGGGAGTATATAACATCACAAACCTTAAAGTCAGCAAAAAACTGAACGGTATTCTCCTGGAGATTTTTTTGACTCAGCCACTTGTTTGCGAGGTATTCAAAAGTGAAAACAACTGGCTGATAATAAATTTTCTCGAAGGAAAGCTGGATACCAATTATTTCTCTGATCTAAAAATACCGGATATTATACAGGAGAGCAAAGCTTATCAGTTTCTAAACTCTGCTCAGCTCTCCTTGAGGCTTTTTAATGAATTTCCCAAATATTACCAGGTTATGGTAAAAGATCCATTTCGGCTGCAGATAATATTAGAGGATACCACTCGGGGTCTGCTTGAGGGAACAGGTGAGATCGAAAAGAATCCCATAGACATAATCATTTTGGACCCGGGACACGGGGGAGCGAATCTGGGAGCAGTGGGAGCAAAAGGTTTAAAAGAAAAAGATATTGTTTTGGATATCGCTTTCAGGGTGGAGGAGCTTTTAAAAAATTCAGGGGATGCTAACCTGAAAGTTTATCTCACCAGAACAGGAGATTACTTCGTTCCCCTGGAGCAGAGGTCCTTATTTGCCAATCAGAAGGGAGGGGATCTTTTTATAAGCATTCATGCCAATTCAGCTAAGAGAAAGAATGCCTCAGGCACTGAGGTATATTTCTTAGCCCAGGCGAAAAACGATGAAGCCCGGGCGGTGGCAGCTCTGGAGAACTCCGCCATAAGGTTTGAATATCCAGAAGGTACTCCAGTGGATACCTCTGAGCTTGACTTTATCCTGATGGATATGATTCAGACTGAATTCCTGAAGGAATCGAGTGAGTTTGCTCAGATGGTGCACGATCGATTACGTAAGCAGCTCGATATACCCAGCCGGGGTGTGGACCAGGCAGGATTTTTCGTTCTGAACAAGACCTATATGCCTGCGATACTGGTGGAGACTGCCTTTCTCTCCAACCAGAAGGAAGAAAAACTTTTAAACCAGAGCGCCTTCAGGCAGAGGGTTGCCCAGGCGATCTATGAGGGAATTATGGATTTTAAAAACAAATACGATTCAAAACAAAATGAACCTTAGCCAAAAAGCTATCGGGATTTTCGATTCCGGGGTAGGGGGCTTAACTGTGGTTAAACAGGTCTTCGAAAAATTGCCTTTCGAAAATGTAATCTATTTCGGGGATACTGCCAGAACACCTTATGGACCACGTTCACCGGAGATCGTTAGAAAGTTCTCTGTTCAGGATATCAGCTTTCTTTCCACTCAGGGGGTAAAGCTGATCGTGGTTGCCTGTAACACTGCCTCTGCCGTAGCATTAGATTACCTTAAGAAGATTTTTCAACTCCCCCTGATGGGAGTGATTGTTCCAGGCTCAAAAGCCGCAGTCAAAGCCACAAAAAATGGCAGGATCGGAGTGATTGGGACAGCGGGAACGATCCGTTCGGAATCGTATACTAAGGCGATTCAGAAAATCGATAAGAATATCAAAGTCTTTTCATATCCCTGCCCGCTTTTTGTTTCCCTGGCGGAAGAGAGTTATATAAATAAAAAAGCCACATACCTTATTGCTGAGGAATATCTGGCTACGCTTAAGAAAAAGAAAATCGATACCCTGGTTCTGGGCTGTACCCATTATCCTCTCTTGAAAAATGTTATAGTAAAAGTAATGGGTAAAAAAATTACCCTGATAGATTCAGCTGAGGAAACTGCTATAGAGGTTAAAAAAATTCTGGAGAGATACGACCTGGTTAAAACCAGCAGGTTCAGCTACTCTCATAAATACTACGTTTCTGATTTTCCCGAAAAGTTTATCCAGATAGGAGAGAGGTTTTTAGGTGAGAGAATTAAAGTAGTTAAGAAAATTGACATTAACAAGTATTGAAATAAAAAACGTTAGCGTTATACGTTGTAAACTACACCCCGTATACCCTGGTTGCCCTCAACCCGGGTAATTTTCCACCTTGAGAGCAAGGCGGGAAGACAAAATAATGACGTATGACAGAAAAAAATAATAGATGACAGATGAAATATTAAGGCAGGGGCGACCTGATAGTTCGACAAGCTCACTACTCTGAGCAAAGCCGAAGAGCGGGTCGCCCCTGCCGCTCGAAAAGAATATGAAAATCATCTTAGCTACCCGGAATAACCATAAAACAGAAGAAATCAAAAGAATTTTAGAAGATTCGAAAATAGAGATTCTAACGCTTAAGGATTTTCCGGATATTCCTGAAATTGAGGAGACCGGGAAAACCTTAGAGGAGAATGCAGTACTGAAGGCCAAGCAAGTTTATACCGCTGCCGGGATACCTGCTCTGGCTGATGACTCCGGTCTGGAGGTTGAGGTATTAAATGGTGATCCGGGAGTTATGTCTGCAAGATTTGCCGGTCCGGGGTGCAGCTATAAAGATAACAATCTAAAACTACTCGGACTGTTAAAAGGTATTTCAAGGGAAAAAAGAGGAGCGACTTTCAGATGTGTGGTAGCCCTGGCTTTGAATCCTGATGATATCAGGGTGGTCGAGGGGAAGGTCAAAGGATTTGTAACCGAAAACGAAATTGGGGAAAACGGATTTGGCTATGACCCGGTTTTCTTTTATCCGGAACTGAACAAAACCTTTGCTCAATTAAATTCAGAGGAGAAGAATAAAGTTAGCCACAGGGGATTTGCTTTCAGAAAGGCGAAGGAGCTGATTAAGAAAATTTCGAATATCGAGTAAAAAATTTATACTATCTTCAAAGTCATACTATGAATACCCCGTTTATACAAATAAAAACGTAGCGTCGGGATTTATGCCCGACGTATATTTTTTATCAGGACAAAATCATCTTTTTCTGATAAAAAATAGGACTCTGCTGGTCTGGAAACCAACAGAGAGCAGGGTATCTTAAAAACAACTTCAAACCCAGAGCCAGACTATACAATCTGATGAAATTCGATATTAAAAATACACAGCATAATATTATAGTTTAATCGAATATCGCAAGTTATTATGTTGAAAAATCTTAAAGAGGTCATATTATTTAATATTGACATGTCCGGCTTTTTGGTTATAATAAGCTGAGGCTTTGCAGTTAGATTAAAATCTTTTTACTTTTAGGCATAAGGAGAAGTTATGAAAATCAATCGACTTAGCGGGCATTTATTTTTAACGCTAAATAGTCTCTTCTTGATTTTTATCCTTCAGCCTGTTTATGCAGTAATTCCCCTTGAAACCTCCCCTTCCTGGCGTTCTACTGAATCTGGTGTTTATTCCACTGGTGCGGTTTTCGGGGATATTGATGGGAATGGATTTCTGGATCTGGTGATCTCCAATGGAAATGACATAGTAAAAGCACCGAATTTTGTGTATTTCAATTTTAAGGGTAAACTGGATGCTACTGCAGGCTGGGTTTCGAGTAATTCTGAATATTCCGGACACTGTGCTCTGGGAGATATCGATAAGGATGGATACCTGGAGCTTGCGGTCTCCAATTATATCAATACCGGCTGGGATAAGATAGTAATACAACTTTACGACAATGTCAATGGCTCACTTACTCTTTCTCCTGTCTGGTCTTCTGCAGATTCTATGCATTCTTTTGCCTGTTCCTTCGGAGATGCAGATGGGGATGGGGATCTCGATCTGGCGGTTGCCTGCGGCGAGGCTTACAATAAATACTATGAAAATAACAGAATTTATTTTAACCAGAACGGGGTTCTGGAAACCACACCCTCCTGGATTTCTGCTGATACCGGTACCTGCTATGATGTGGACTGGGGTGATGTGGATAATGACGGGGATCTGGATTTAGTCATTATTTGTGCCAGGGGGCAGGCAAGGGTTTACAAAAATCATGGTGATTCCATAGAGACAGCTCCTTCCTGGCAATCCAGAGATGCGGACAATAGAAATAGTTTAGCCTGGGGCGATATTGATAATGACGGATATCTGGACCTGGCTGTGGCTAATAATACCCAGATAGCAGGTAGTAGAGGATATTTTGAAGTTTATTCGAATAATTCAGGGGTACTGGATACGATTCCGTTCTGGGAATCTTCTACCAGCGGGTATGGTTCTTCGGTCTCCTTCTGCGATGTGGACAATGACGGGGACAGGGATTTAGCTGCAGGCAGATGGTGGGGTCTTTCATCGGTCTATGAGAATACCGGTGGAAACCTGACTTCTACACCTTCCTGGAGCTGTAATTCCTCATATGAAAGTGTGATAGAGGAGATGGTCTGGGCAGATCTGGACGGCGATGGATTGATAAAAATCAAAAACGAAACTCATCTGGCTGACGGGATCAAGAAAGTATATTATTTTGACCATTATCCTGTTCATAAATTAGATAGTATTATAGTGGCTGACAGTATCTTATCCCTGAACGATTTCTGTTATAATTTAACCTCTGGCTGGGTAGCATTTAAAGTCCCGCCCATTTCTGAAGTTAAATTCAATTATAAGGTCTCGTTGAAAACGGATCTGGCAGTTAGCAACTGGGATAGGGAGAATTTCTGTTTCTTTAACCTGAATAAAGTATATAGGTATGGAGATACAAATAATGATCAGGACGTTACAGTATCGGATGTAGTCTTCCTTATAAGTTTTCTTTTTAGAGGCGGGGAAGAGCCTTATTTTTTAGCTTCAGGAGATACCAATGATGATTGCCAGACCTCAGTCAGCGATGTCATTTTTTTAATCAATCATCTATTCAAAGGCGGACCAGAACCATTAGCCGGTTGCGCTAAATGATGTAGATTTTTTACCAACCGCCATTAAATACTTATAGCTGCTCGTAATTCTGAATGATGTTGAAAACATTTAAAAAAATCATATTGATTTTATTTTTTCTCAGCTTGAGCCTGGGAAATCTGTGTTCAAAAATCACAACAGCCCAGACGGGAGTACCTACCCTAAAAGCTGGCTGGCCCAGATCATTGAACGAAAGAGCCTTTTCCTCGCCAGTTTTAGGAAATATCGATATGGATGGGAACCTGGAAATAATTATAGGCTCATACGACCACAAGATTTACGCCTTCAAAGCTAATGGAGCTTTAGTGCCTGGCTGGCCCAAACAAACCGGAGGGAAGCTTTTTTCGTCACCTGCCTTAGGAGATCTGGATGGAGACGGATTTCTGGAGATCGTGATTGGCAGCTGGGATTTTAAACTCTACGCCTGGAATGGTGATGGAACTGCTCTTCCCGGTTTTCCGGTTTCCACTGAGAATATGCTTTATTCCACACCGGCTGTGGGGAACTTCAATGGAGATCTGTCGGATGAGGTGGCTGTGAGCTCAACAGATGGGAAGATTTATGTCTGGAAGGGTAATGGTGCTTTACTACCCGGGTTTCCGATTCAGACTGAAGGTGCTATTTACTCATCACCAGCTATCGGGGATATCGACCAGGACCTTTCACTGGAGATCATCATCCCGTGTTCAGATCATAAAATCTATGCCTATAATAATGATGGTTCTGCAGTTTCCGGATGGCCCTTTGCCAGTACCGCAGCTTTTTATCTATCCTCTCCTGCTCTGGGGGATTTAGATAATGACGGGGATCTGGAAATTGCAGTAGGCAATTTAGAAGGTAAACTTTACTTTTTAAATGATAATAGCACACTGGTGAGTGGATTCCCGAAAAGCTTGAACGGCTCGATTTACTCTTCTCCTGCCATAGGAGATCTGGATGGAGACGGGTACAGGGATGTACTCGTCAGTACTGGTGCAGGTAAAATCTATGCGGTCAAATACAACGGTTCGTTTCTTGCCGGATGGCCCGTTCAGGTAAGCGGTGAAATCATCTCCTCTCCTATTATTGCAGATATAAATGCTGATAGCCAGGCAGAGGTTTTGTGCGGAACTGCGGAAGGAAAAATTTACGCCTGGGATAATAAAGGTGTAGCGCTTTCCGGCTGGCCCATAGTTTTGAATAACTGGGTCAATTCTACATTGACTTTGGGTGATTTAGAAGGGGATGGCAAAGCCGATCTGGTAGTCTGCGAAGGTGATTCTCTTATTTATGTCTGGGAATTAGGTGTTGGGTCTTATAATCCTTCTCTAACTTACTGGCCTCTTTACCGCGGGGATCCGAAAAGAACAGGACATTTCAATCACGCTGGTACCAGCCCATCCGGTATATATGGAGATGTGAATAATAATGGAGATGTGGGTGTAAGTGATGTGGTTTACCTCATAAATTATCTTTTCAG
>JAOUFL010000235.1 GCA_029858245.1 Candidatus Zixiibacteriota bacterium | reverse complement strand
AAAAGTTAAAGTTCAATTTGAAAAACCCGAAAGGGCAATCACACCCGGACAGTCTGCTGTTTTCTACGAAGGTGAGAAAGTTATTGGAGGAGGGGTCATACAGAGGGTGGAAGAATAATAGACAGAAAACTCGCTGGTCAAGTATATCCGCAAAACTGCTTGCCAAAAAGATTTAAGGTGATTAACTGCCCTTCATCACGATTGCCTCAATGGCTACGGCAACTTTCTCGCAGTGATCTGCTGCAGTTTCCAGTCGACCATAAATCTCTTTCCATTTAAGCGCTACTCTCCAATCCGGTTCCTCATCCAGAAGTTGAGCAATCATACGCTGAGAAATTCCATCAGCTTCGTTCTCCAGACGGTTGATCTCGACACAGAAGGGGTGAAGGTTATCGAAATGCTCCAGGTCCGATATTGCCTGTTCTACCTGCACCACACCCCGATAGATGATATCTACTAATTGGATACAGGCGGGAGTAGGTTCTTTAATCTTAAAAAAAAGCAGCCTGCTGGAAATACCTTCTATGGCATCCAGCACATCATCCAGCCCTGAGGCTACGAGATGTATATCCTCCCGGTCCAGAGGGGTTATGAAGGTCTTATTCAATTTATCTATAATCTCGTGTATGATCTCATCCCCGCGATGCTCTATGTCTTTGATTATTTTTACTTTCTCCTCGACATTCTGATAATTGTTCACTAAATCCTTTAAAGCCTCTGCTCCTTTTAACAGGTTTCTGGCTGACTCTTTGAAGAGATCAAAGAACTTTTCTTCCCGCGGCATCAGTCTGGATAGTTTTAGTGCCATTTTCTCTCCATAATATGATTTTTTTAAATTACTTACTGCAAGATGTCATTATAGGAGTTTTAATATAATTGTTATTCATAAGTTATCAAGAAAAAAATACAGAAAGTATTATAATAGGAAGCTTCGTTACTTTATATATTTAAAGCGCATTTATATGGAGATAATAATCAGCTGATGTTAGAAATCAAATAGCTGAGCAGAGGCGCTTTCCCAGTTTATAGGCGCGCTCCATCAGGTCAGGTTTATTTTGAACATCACCCAAATTCAACGCAGTACCGTGTACGGTATCGACGATCTCCGCTTTGATATACCGAAACATATCCTGAAAGGCTCGGATAGCGTTAATTGCACCGGACTTGAATGGATCAGTATCACCATAAGTTAATATGATGCCGATTTTCTTTCCTTCGAGGAGATTACCCTTTGGTGTCTTGAAGGCATGCCACCGGTCTATGCATAACTTGGTTTGGGCATTAACATTGAACAAGTAAACCGGACTGGCAATCACTATTGCTGATGCCTGGAAGAGTTTTGGATAAAGGATTTGCATATCATCCTGGATGATGCAATCAGCTTCCCGAGATCCCTGACAGGTATCACAAGCATCGCAGGGGAGAATGTTCATATTATGCAGGATGAATGTCTCAACCTCAGCCCCAGAATCACTGGATCCAGCTGCTACCCTGTCTGCCAGAGTTGAACTGTTTCCATCTTCTCTTGGACTGCCTTTTAGAATTAGAACATGCTTGCTGCTCATACAGTTTTCTTCCTTTTTTTATGATTATCGTCTTTTGTAATCAATTAAAGGTTTAGGAAAATACAGTATCTCACTTTGTATAAATCGCTGATTGAGGTTATTGTCAAGAAAAAAATGCCAGCAACAGCAAAGTCTTCTCATTCGCTGACTGAAACTCCCAATTTCACTAGCTCTTCCCGGGCATGGGCATGGCCTGGAACAACTTCTATTAGTTTCCTGAAATACTCGATGGCTTTGAGGGAATCGCCCTTTATTAAGTAGGTTTCCGCAAGTCCCTCGTAGGGATTGCCATGTTTCGGGAAAAGCTCTTCGTAGATCTCAAAAACCTCTCTGGCAAGATCCAGACTATCCCTTTCAAGCAGGAGATGCCCGGTCATTTCGAGTGGGTGGCCAACTGGTTTTTGTGAAGCTTTGTTCTCACGGATAGTCTTCAGGGTTTTTCGCAACCGCACGTAATCCCCGTCAACTGCAGCTTTTCTCATCTGCTGGAAATCTGTTAATGGCTCTTCTAAGGGAAGCTCAATAACCTTCTGGTCTTCTGAGACCATTTCATTGTAGGTTGCGATAAAAGTTCTGGGACCAGCTGATACTGTTTTCACCAAGGCTTCGCGCCCAAGTCTTTGGTCTATGGTTCTGGCAATATGAGCACCGCAGATATAAAGTGCCCGCTCCTCCACACCTATTTTAAACATCTTTTTTCTGAAATCATCCGGTGATTCTGAATCCACCATTTTGATGAGTTCATTTACCTTATTAATTGCTTTCTTCACCTTTGAACCATCCTTCAACATGCGGTAATCTTTATGCTCGTGGTACATCGCATCAGGCGCTGAAAATGCAACATAGGTTGCTATTCCCTCATTCTGGAGACTGTAAGTCAGGTCATTCTTTTCCTCGTTGTGAAACAGCATCTCCGTACGGTAACACTCGTTCCGGTAATAGCCAACATGGAATAACTCGTGAATGGTCGTATTCCAGGCTTCGGCAGCGCTACCAATTGCATTGGCGTTGAGAACCACGTTATAGTTCATCTGGAAAGCGTTAGGTACGATTAAAGCAGTCAAATAGACAGTTGTGCTCAAATCAGTTACCGAGTCCGGCAGGAAGGAGCAGATATGAGCTACTACATCACCAAGAAGAGAGTCTCTGAGTTTCACACACTCCCTGCCCAGTTTTAGCGTGCTGCCCGAATCACGATTTTCTGCAGGTATGGTTTTGAACTGTTCAATATACTGCTGCCATCCATAAGGAGGATAATCATAACCGACGTTCTTCATCCATAAAGAGGTGAGCCAGTATGCTTTGTCATTTTTCCAGAAAGCGTCGGTATTTGCCAGTATCGATTCCGGATAAAGGTAGATGGTCTGCAATGAAGAAAGGTCAAAGGTTATCACTGAATTTTCGCAGCGTGTTTCCTGTTTGCTATCTTTAGCTTGTGTACTTTCTCCGGTAGCTATTTGACCTATAGCGCTGGTGAGAATGCAGATAATTATGATGGTTTTACCAAGGGTGCGAGTCAGAGCCATTGAATCCTCCTGATGTTTA
>JAOUFL010000234.1 GCA_029858245.1 Candidatus Zixiibacteriota bacterium | reverse complement strand
AGGGTGGCAACAGCCTGAGCTTCACTCAAAAGTCTTGCTTTCTCCCTCTCGCTCTCCAAGGTTTTTGCAGAAATAAATTTGAGAGCAACTAAGCGCTTAAGCTTGGTATCCTGGGCTTTATAAACCACGCCCATTCCACCCTCGCCTAACTTCTCCGAAATTTTGTAATGAGATATGGTTTTGCCTAACATTCTGCTCTTTGTATAAAGGACTATCTTTTTTTATATAATTAAAGGAATAATTTTCCTGTTGTTAACCTGGAAGTACACTGACAATCTATACGTTATCAAAGGATAAATTATTTACCCTGCCATCTAACTCACTATTTCAATGCAAAAATATAGAGAGTAGCCCGGTGGGGTAACTTCTTCTTCCCTTACTTGCTCTTTCATTAGTAGCATTTAAGTAAGTTTGTCCTGTAAAACCTATCGCTGATTCTGTGAAGGAATATAGTCTCAAAGAGATGGGGTAGGGGGGCGCTATCCCCTCTACCCTGTTTCAATTTTTTTTCCATTCAGGTTATGTTTTTATGGATTTTTATGGATTATTATGGGCTATCACAAAGTTGGGAATCTTTGGTCTTACTTTGTAATAATCCATTTTTCAACAAGTTAAGGAATCGGCTCGAAAGGGCTCCTGGCCTTTGCCTAAGCGGATTGGTTCAAATCCAACCCCCGCTATTTTTATCTAACAAACTTTCCCGCAATTTGATATAAAATCAAAGATAAACAAAAATTATACTCTTAAAATAAACTCTGGAATAGTGCTGGTTTTTATCAGAAATAAACCCGGAAAGAAGTGAAATACAAATCTGGATAGCTGCCGAATTCTGAGCGGAGTAATAATGCAGGGTCGCCGTATTGGCTTATCAGGGCTTTGGGACTCTTGCCCAGTCCAAAATATGCACCTGCGGATAGGTAGATATTCTCGGCGATATTGTATTCAAATTGCGGCATCAAAAAGATCGAGGGATCGGTAATATTTAACAGTGCCTCGCCGGAGAACGTGATTAAAGGAGTTATCGGGTAAGAGATTCCCGGAGCAAGGTAATGTCGTCCCAGAAGATAGACGGAGCCTTCCTGATAGGCTGTACCCTTGAGTTCAATCAGATAGTCCTCAGACTTACATGCTCCTGCCTGGTTGAAATGGTATTCCAGAAAAAGATAGGTTCCGTTCTTCAAGCTGTAGTCAAATCCCAGGCTAGTTCGAAAATAATTTTCATCATTTTTACGATTATCACCATCCAGGGCATCTGTGAAAACATACCCTCCCTCCAGCCAGAATCCTGCCCCGCCTATGGAGCGGGTCAGGTCGAATCCTGCCAGGAGGTTCTCCTGAAATCCAGCCATTATCAGCGAGAGATCAGTTCGGCGATAGTAGAATTTACCCCGTAAGAAAAGTGCGCTGTTCTTAAATTCGAAATCATCCCCGAAAATGTAGCCCGCGTCTATCTCCTCTAAGGGGCTGAGGGGAATCCGTATCCTTAAAGCGTCAACCCCTCTGCGGTCTTCTGTATCTAATTCATTGAAGGAGTACGGGGCTATTACGTCAGTGGGATTTATCACTCGAGCTGATCCCCAGGCGATTGCCTGCCTGCCTAAATAGATGTCAGCGAATTTGCTGCTAAGGGTAAGAAAAAGACGATCCAGGTTCTGAAAAATGGCAAAGCTGTTGAGCTTTTCCTCCTTCTGCGGATAAGGTCGAGAATCAAGGTCAATTGCACGGTAGGTACGGGTTTTAAGACCAAAACCCAACAGCGGTTCATCGAAGAGGGATTTGTCCTGTATCACAGGAGAGAAATCATATGCCAGGTTAACTGATAGATAGTTGTTGGGTCTGCAGGAGAGGTTGACTCTCAGTCGGTTGGTTACTGACCCCATAATCGGCTGATTCGTCTCCTGAAGTCCTTTGACCTGTGCCTGGTCAAAAACGAACGAGTAATTTTTGTAATAGCCGTTCAGGGAGAACTCATCAGAGGCAAATAGATTCACTGATCCACAAAAGATATAGACTATAGTGAGAAGGAAGGTGCTCAGTCGTCTCATTTTTCTTTAAACCGTATCCTCTTTGCAGAATTTAGCCTTTGAGCTCGTCACTGTCGATTCTGCCATCCTTAAGGGTTATAAGCCTTCTGGCTCGCTCCATTATCTTGGGGTCGTGAGTGGAGAAGACAAAGGTTATACCGCTTTTTTCATTTAACTTTCGCATCATATCCAGAAGCTCAGCCCCGGTTTTGGAATCAAGATTAGCGGTGGGCTCATCTGCCAGGACAAGCGAGGGTTGTGAGACAATGGCACGTGCTACTGCTACCCTCTGCTGCTGTCCCCCTGAGAGCTTGGTGGGAAACCGGTTGACAAAACCCTCCAGTCCCAGGTCAAAAAGGATTTTCTCCACTCTTTTGTGCCGATCTGTTCTGGGAACTTTCTGCAAAAGCATTATGTACTCCACGTTCTCCTCCACGGTCAATACCGGGATTAAATTATAAGCCTGGAAGATGAACCCGATGTGGTCACGGCGAAAATCGGAAAGCTCCTTGCCGCTCATCTCAGTTAACTTCTTACCAGCCAGCCACACCTCGCCGCTCGAAGGAAAATCCAGCCCGGAGATGATGTTCAGAAAAGTGGTCTTGCCTGAACCGGAAGGGCCAACGATGGCGGTAAACTCTCCAGACTTTATGCTTAGGTCAATCCCTCCTATGGCTTCCACCGGTACCCCGTCCTCCTGGTAGACTTTGGTTACCGAGTGGGTAACGATCAGTTCTTTTTTGCTGTCTTTTGACATATACGAATTCTCCTATAGACTCCGGCGCATGGCTTTAGCCGGAGAAAGTTTTGCAGCAGAGAGGGCAGGAAAAAGCCCGACCAGAACAGTGAAAAGGAAAACTGCCAGGGGATACTCTATAAACTGTTCGATTTTAAGCTCCGGGTAAAGGAGCTTACGGAAGGTTACACCGGAGAACTCAATTCCAGTATAATCGATCCCGGTTTTCATAGTTATTAAGATAACCACAAACCCTATGAACAACCCCAGGATTATACTTATCACTGCCAGGGCCCCGGCTTCAAACAGAATCAGCTGAGCCATCCTCAAAGGGCTTGTTCCCACTGCACGCATCAC
>JAOUFL010000233.1 GCA_029858245.1 Candidatus Zixiibacteriota bacterium | reverse complement strand
TCATAGCCTCTGTTAAATACGTCATTAACCGCTACATCATCTGCCCCGGATTCAAGTGATTTTTCCTTTAGAAAGGAAAGCTCTTTCTCGCTGTCCTCCGGGAAGCGATTTATCGCCACCAAAACGGGTAATCCAAAGAGCTTCAGGTTCTCAATATGTTTCTTCAGGTTGCTGCACCCCTTTCCCAGAGTTAAAAGATTTTCCTCTTCCAGTGCTTTTTTGTCGTAGAATCCAATTCCGTGCATCATCAGACTTCTAACCGTTGCCACCAGAACTGATAGGTCAGGTTTAAGTCCGCTTTCTCGGCATTTTATATTCAGCAATTTCTCTGCACCACAATCTGCGCCAAAACCCGACTCAGTTATAACATAATGCGCAAGTTTTAAAGCTATGAGGTCAGAAATTACCGAGCAGTTCCCATGAGAGATGTTGGCAAATGGACCAATATGGATAAAAGCAGGAGTATTTTCAGAAGTCTGTACTAAATTTGGATTAAAGGCTTTCTTCAGTACCGCAGCCATTGCTCCAGAGGAGTTTAAATCCTCAGCAGTTATCATCTTTTTGTTCTGGTCGATTGCCACAGTTATTCTGGAAAGTCTTCTTTTGAGGTCCTCTAAATCTTTAGACAATGATAAAATAGACATAACCTCACTGGCTGGAGTTATATCGAAGAAAGACTCCCTGGGAATGCCATTTGCCTTTCCTCCTAAACCTATGATTATGTTTCTTAAAGCCCGATCGTTTATATCCACTACCCTGGACCAGAAAATTTCTGAGATGTCAAGATTCAATTTATTCCCTTTCTGCAGGTGGTTATCCAGAAGAGCTGAAAGGAGGTTATGTGCATAACTCACCGCGTGAAAATCACCGGTGAAATGCAGATTTATCTCCTCCTTAGGCAAAACCTGTGCCTTTCCACCTCCGGTTGCTCCACCCTTGATTCCGAACAAAGGACCCATAGATGGCTGTCGTAACGTGCAGATAGACTTCTTGCCCATTTTGTTCAGGGCTTGAGAAAGTCCTATAGCAGTTACGGTCTTACCTTCTCCCAGGGGGGTAGGGGTAATGGCAGTTACAAAAATATATTTGCCTGTTTTTTTCTCTTTTAACCTTTCCAATGCCCTGAAGTGGATTTTCGCAATATATTTTCCATAAAGCTCCAATTCCGCATCTCTTAAACCGAGTTCTTCAGCTATGTCTATTATCGGTATGAGTTTTTCAGTCATTTTAAAGCCCTTTATATTTATTGGTAATTGGGAGTCTACGGTCTTTACCGAATGCCCGATGAGTGATCTTTATTCCGGGTGGTGACTGTCTCCTTTTATATTCGCTTCGATCCACCATCTGAATGGTTTTTTTGACTATTTTCTCTTCAAAACCTGAATCCTTTATTTCTTTTAAACCCTTGTCTTCCTCCACATAAAGTTTTAAAATCGGATCCAGGATACTGTATGGTGGGAGGGTATCAGTATCTTTCTGACCGGGTTTTAACTCAGCGGTAGGCTCTCTGTTCAATATCTCCTGAGGAATTAATTCTTTTTTCTCCTGTTTGTTTCTGCATTCAGCTAATTTATAAACCAGGGTTTTGGGAATGTCTTTCAATACCACAAAACCTCCAGCCATATCCCCATACATAGTAGAATAACCCATAGCCAATTCACTTTTGTTACCAGTAGTTAGAACCAGCCAGCCGAACTTGTTGGAAAGTGCCATCAGAATGTTACCCCTTATCCTCGCCTGTATATTCTCCTCGGTTACGTCAGGTTTTTTACCCCTGAATTCCGAAGATAAGGTCAATTTGTATGCTTCATAAACTCTATTTATAGGGATCTCTATAATTCTTACACCCAGGTTTTTAGCTAATTTTTTGGCATCTGTGTAGCTTTGTTTTGAGGTATATTTATAAGGCATAAAGACCGAGATTATGTTTTCTTTACCTATGGCATCTTTGGCGATAACGGCTACTAAGGCAGAATCTATACCTCCGCTCAAACCCAAAACCGCCTTTGAGAATCCGTTTTTCCTGATATAGTCTTTTGTCCCTAAAACCAGAGCCTTATATATTTCTGCTATGGAGTCAAGAGGTTCAGCTTTTTTAAATTTGACCTCTGGTTTTTCTCTCCGGGTAGTTTTTTTCGTGATTTCTATTTTGTTCAGGGACTTTAAATTATACTTCTCCTTTTCCCTTCTCCATTTTGGGTCATGCAGCCTTGCCCGGAAGACCTCTTCTATATCGAGGTCTGCTAAAATGAAATCCTCTTCAAACTGCTTGCCCCGAACAATGATTTTACCCTGTGGATTGAATACCATCCCCATTCCATCAAAAACCAGCTCGTCCTGTCCGCCTATCATGTTATTATATAAAAGGAATACACGATTATCACCTGCCCGGTTGGACAGCATATTTTCTCTCTCTTTCCATTTGCCTATATGATAAGGAGAGGCATTGATATTCACGATGAGGTGAGCTTCACCGATTAAAGCCTGGGATTTGGCAGGTCCTTCGGGATACCAGATATCCTCGCAGATATTTACTCCGAAGACTAAATTACCCAACTGATACACGGAGAAGTTCTCCGCGGGCTGGAAATAACGGTATTCGTCAAAGACTCCGTAATTGGGAAGGTTGCTTTTATGATATATATCCACTAATTTTTTATTATGGATAATTGCTGCAGCGTTGTAGATTTCCCCGTTTTTATCTACAAATCCGACTACTGCTGTTAAACCACCGGTTTTGGGGATTATCTTCTTTAAGGCTTTCAGGTTATCTTCGATAAATTGAGGTTTTAAAAGTAAGTCTTCAGGGGGATATCCGGTAATGGAAAGCTCAGGAAAACATACCAGCTCTACTCCCATTTTCCTGGCTTTATCCATATAGTGAATTATTTTTCTGGTATTTCCCTCTAAATCACCTACCGTGCAGTTTATCTGGGCTAAACCAACCCTGAAAGAGTGCATCTTTTCTCCTCTAATTTGTTTTCTTAACTCAAGTTTTATTCAAAAATAGTTTTTGATTTTAACTTTGTCAATGATTTAATAGAAAGGATAGAATAGGATTAAGTTGTTTGATTTGAATACATTTTTTTTAAATTCCAGCGAAGTTCAAATATTAAGTTTT
>JAOUFL010000232.1 GCA_029858245.1 Candidatus Zixiibacteriota bacterium | reverse complement strand
CCGGGAACGCCCAATGAGTCTTCCCCCAAATTTTATTTCCCCTATCATAATCGGGATAAGGTAGCGCTCAGATATGAAGCCAAAAATCTGACCCCGCATCTGCTGTCCCTGAAATCCAAGGTTTACTATCAGGAGATCAGCAAAAATTTCGAGTCGGATTTGTCTACTCCCATCGGTCCTGGTATGATTTTACGTTCCTTCAGCCGGACTCTGACTGATGTGAAAATCCTGGGGGCAAGCTTTCAGGAGCTTTTTCTTACCTCAAAAGACCAGCATCTCACCTGGGGAGCAGATTATTACCGGGAGATGATCGACGGCAGCCGGTACTTAAGAACTACTGTGTCTGATACGGTTAGGGTTCTGCAAGAGCAGGTGGACACATATTCCACTGTTCCGGAGAACACCCTGGATGCCCTGGGGATATACGTGAATAACGAGTATACCCCTTTTGACAAGGCTCTATTTACCATGGGATTGAGATACGATTATTTCAGAACGAAGATCAAACAGACCTCTGATTATGTGGATTACAGTGAAGATCCGCCCCAGCCTTTTCCCTCAAAGACCCATAGCTCAAGCTCTCTGAACGGGGGTATGGGGATTGTCTATAGTTTAACTGAGCATCTGAATTTAAGTGGAAATGCTGCCAGCGCTTTCCGGGTTCCCAACGTGGTGGAGAGATATTTCTTCGGGAGAGCTTCCGGCACGGAATTCGTCACCCCCAATTACGATCTCTCGCCGGAGAAGAGCGTGAACTTAGATTTAGGGATAAAGGCTAATTTCCCCAGATTCTTCTCTTCGCTAACCTTTTTCCTGAACAATTACAGAGATTATATCGAGCTGGAATCCACCGGGGATTCAGTTATCTCAGGGAGCGAGACACTTCCTGAATGGCACTATTCCAACATAAGCGAGGTCCGGATTCAGGGTATCGAAGGGGAGGTCGAAGCGGAATTGCCCCTGGAAGGGTTTTATAGTTATGCCAATCTAACCTATACCAGAGGTGATAATCTTAGCCAGGATCAGCCGATATTCGTTGCACCCCTGAAAACCATTCTGGGTCTGGGCTGGAAGGAAAGAAAGAGAAGATTCAGGATTGAACTTAACTGGAGGCATGTGGAGGACCAGAAGAGGGTGCCCAAGGACAGCGAGGGGAGATATATAGATAAAATACCGACTGTGGGGTTCGATATCCTGAACTTAGAAGCCTCTTTGAATCTCTTCAAATGGCAGAGTCTGAATCTGTCCCTGAATAACCTTACGGACGAGCTTTACAGCGAACCTTATAACGCCACCAATCCCTATAACCCTGTTGTTGAACCGGGGAGAAACTTGATTATAAGCATAATGGCCAGATTTTAGAATATCGAGAAATAAAGATAATACTGAACCAGCCTCCTTATTGGTATTCAGGTATTGCCCCGTTAAATATCTTTTGTTTAACGGGGCAGTTTTATGAGAATAATATCATCACACCTTTCCCTGCAAAAAAAACAATGTTCTAACTCTCACCCAGATTCTTTTGCTCTTGACATACTGCAAAGACAGATTAGATTGAAGAGCTAAGAAAAAGAGGTTTGTTCAGGTGCTGAGGAAATTAGAGATAATTAAAAAAATCCCCTTTTTCTCCGCTTTGTCGGGAAAAGAGCTGGCGGATGCAGCCCAGAAATTTACCGAAAGGGAGTTTAAAAAAGGAGAGTATCTTTACTGGGAGGGAGGACCGGCTAACTTTTTATATGTTATAAAAGAGGGCAAAGTTAAAGTCCTGAAACATTCAGCAGAAGGGAAAGAGATCGTGCTGGAGGTGGTAACTCCTGGAGAGGTCTGCGGAGGTGGTGCGATTTTCTCCGAGATACAGTATGCCTCTGCCCGTGCAGAGGAGAGGTCAAAGGTCTATTCTTTATCAAAAAAAGATTTGCTCTTTCTGGTCTCAGCTTATAAGAGCCTGGCACAGGGGGTGATAATCTTCTTGGGGAAAAAGCTTATGCAGGTACACCAGATGATGATAGGATTGGTCTCGGGAAAAGTGGAGAAAAGGATGGCAGTTCTTCTGCTGGGATTATCGGAAAAACACGGCTCCCCGACACCAGAGGGCGTAAAGATAAACCTGCGGCTTACCCGCCGGGATATGGCTGATTTCGTGGGAACTACTGTGGAGACTGCAATCCGGGTGTTGAGCCGGTTCAGAAAAGAAGGAATTTTGACTTCCAGCTCCAAGCAGATTATCATTAAGGATAAAGAGAAGTTAAGAGAATTAGCCCGTGATTCCAAAGGATATTGATTGAAAGAATTTTTCCCCGGGGGCACTCAGTGGCTGCTTTTGTCCTTTAATTTCTGGTTGACTTTATCACTCATAAATCTTATCATCAATTACAAATTTTACTGGTTTTAAAGGAGTTAAAATTGGCAAAAATACTGGTAACAGGAGGCGCTGGGTTTATAGGGTCGAATCTGGCAGACAGGCTCCTCTCCCTCGGTCATAAGGTGTTGGTAGTGGATAACTTATGCACGGGTTTCAGGGGGAATGTCAATCCAAAAGCCAGGTTTTTCAAAATGGACATAAGAAGCAAAAAAATAGAGGAGATATTTAGAAGTGAAAAGATAGAAATTCTCTGTCATCATGCTGCTCAGGTGGATATGCAAAGGTCTGCAAAGGACCCAATTTATGATGTTAAGGTTAATATCGAGGGAACACTAAATCTCTTAAATAACTGTGTCAAATATAAATCCAGGAAAGTTATCTTCGCATCTACGGCAGGGGTTTATGGCGAACAACAGTATTTCCCAGCTAATGAGGATCACCAAAAAAATCCGTTATTCCCTTATGGGATCGCCAAACTTGCCATAGAAAAGTATCTGCACTTTTATAAAGAAAACCATGGCTTAAATTATATCATACTCAGATATGCGAACGTGTTCGGACCAAGACAGAATTCCTGGGGTGAGGGGGGAGTGGTGGCTATTTTTGCACGAAAGCTTCTGACCGGTGAAAGTGCCGTTATAAATGGTGATGGGAAACAGACCAGGGATTTTGTTTACGTTGGGGATGTGGTTAAATCGAATGTTCTGGCTTTTGACTACCCGAAAACAGATGTCTTTAACATTGGCACAGGTATTGAAACAGACGTAAATAAGCTTTTTAAACTATTAAAAG
>JAOUFL010000231.1 GCA_029858245.1 Candidatus Zixiibacteriota bacterium | reverse complement strand
AGATAGGGTAGTCGTTTTTTAATCTTTAGCATAAGCCCTTCGTCTTCAAAAATTCCTATTAACCTGCTTGACATTATTTACCTCTGCATATTTTTACATATTAAAAAGTGTATTCCTGAATTAATAACTCTCCTCTTCCGCTGGATATTTCTTCTCCTTCACATCCTCAATGTAATTCTTACAGGCTTTTTTTATCTCCTTCCCCAGCTCCGCATATCTTCTAACGAATTTAGGCTTGAACTCCTCGTACAATCCTAAAATATCATTAACTACCAATACCTGTCCATCACAATCTGGGCCTGCTCCGATGCCAATTGTAGGTATTTTGAGAGAAGAAGTTATTTTTTTTGCTAACTCTTTTGGGATACATTCCAAAACTATGGAGAAACAGCCGGCTTCTTCCAGAATTTTAGCGCTTTCCAGAAGATATTGAGCCTTTTTTTCCTCTTTTCCCTGAACCGAATACCCGCCTAATTTGCCGATGGACTGTGGGGTCATCCCAATATGCCCCATAACCGGAATACCAACTTCGATAAGTCTGCTTATGGTCTCTATCATCTCCTTGCCGCCCTCGATTTTTACACCATCTGCACCACCCTCTTTTAAGAACCTCCCGGCATTCAAAATCGCTTTTGAGATAGAGGTCTGATAGGAAAGAAAAGGCATATCTCCTATTACCAGCGCTCTTTTTACTGCTTTGGATACCGCCTGGGTATGATAGAGCATCTGCTCTAAGGTAATAGAAAGTGTAGTCTTCGCTCCATAGAAAACCATATTGGCAGAATCGCCCACCAGGATCGAATCAATCCCCATCTCGTCTAAGCTTCTGGCAGTAAAATAATCGTAAGCCGTCAGGACAGCTATTTTTTCGCCTTTCTCTTTCATCTTCCGGAAAGTTCTAACCGTCACTTTTTCCAAAGACATGGAAACCACCTTTTAAGTTTCAGGTACGTAATACCTTGTCCCGCCCCTGTGTTCCCTGATTGCTTTCATCAGCTCCTCAAGCTGTTTCGGATTTTTCTGTAAATCCAGATTATCATTTTTAACCACTAATAAAGGGCTTAAATCATAGTGAAAGAAGAAATGGTTATAACTCTCCACTAAAAGGGATAAATATTCTAAATCCAGGTTTTTTTCAAAATCTCTTCCTTTTCCTTTTATTTTTCCGAGTAAAATCCCTGCGCTGGTTTGCAGGTAAACTACCAGATCAGGCCTGGGTATGTTCTTTTCCAGTATGGGCAAAATCCTCTCGTACAAATACAGCTCCTTCTGGCTTAAGTTCACCGAGGCAAATATGCGATCTTTCCAGAATAGATAATCGCATATCAGCCTGGTATGGAAGAGGTCCCTTTCCAAAAGACCCTGCTGCTGCTTGAACCGGGAGAGTAAAAAATAAACCTGCGTTTGAAAGGCATATCTTTTTCGGTCTTTATAGAAATCTGCCAGAAAAGGGTTCTCCTCTGCCTGCTCCAGCAGAAGTGATGCCCCGGACCTGTCTGCCAGAAGCTGAGCTAAGGTGGTTTTCCCGGCACCTATAGCTCCCTCTATCACCAGATAATTTAACTCTTCCATTCTCTTTTTACCAACCTCACCTCTTGCCTTTCTTTAATATTCTTCAGGAGTTTCTTGAATGTTAAGTTCAAAACAGGATGTTTCAATCTCGAGTTCAACTCAACCAGCGGCACCAGGACAAATCTCCTTTTGTGGAGCTCAGAATGGGGCAATATGAGTTTATCCACACTCATAACCATATTGTCATAAAGAAGCATATCCAGGTCGATTTTCCTTGGTCCCCATCTTTTCCCTTTAACTCTGCCTATTTTTTTCTCTATCCCTTTTAACAGATAGAACAACGACAGGGGGGGGATTTTAGTTTCAATCTTCACTACCGTATTAAGGAACCAGCCCTGGTTTTTGAAACCCACAGGCTCTGCCTCGTATATCGAGGCTTTCCTTATAACCCTCAAGCAGTCCAAACCCTCAAGCTCCCTTAAGCATTGGCTTAAGTTTTTCTCTCTGTGTCCCAGATTGGAACCCAAGCCTAAATACACGACAGCCATTTTTTATCCTTTGGGGTTATTACCTCTTGTGGCTCTCCTCTCGATCTCCACTTCGATATCATCCAGATTCCCTGGAACCGGTGGTATTTTTTTCCTCACCCTTACCCTCACCATATCGGGTTTGAACTTCTGTAAAACAGCATCTGCTATCCGGCTGGAAACCGCTTCCAGGAGCGAAAAATGCTCACCTATTATGATATCATGAACCGTCTGGTAAACCTCTTTGTAATTAACCGTATCTTTCAGTCTATCACTTCGCTCCGCTTTAGATAAATCCAGTGACAGCTCAATGTCCACCTCAAACCTTCTACCGGTCTCTTTCTCGGCAGGGGAGACCCCGTGAAATCCGTAAAAGATCATGTTATGCAGTCTGATTATACCCATATTCTTAACGACTATACCTTTTCTGCCAGATATGAATATGTTTTCTGATCCTTTCCCCTGCATCGTTGATTTTCTCTGCTGGTAAATTCAGGCACAGACGGATAAAACCTTCCCCGTATTCTCCGTATTCTATTCCCGGGGAAACCAGAACTCCGGTTCTCCTCAAAAGCATCCGACAAAAACCCAGGGAGGAATACCTGCCTGGAATCTGTGCCCAGAAAAAGGGGGTGGCTCTTGGCTTTCTCGATCTCCATCCCAGATTCAAAAGGAGCTCTGTCATCACATCTCTTCTGGTTTTATACTCCTCCCTGTTTTTCTGTATTATCATCTCATATTCCCTTAAAAGAGCTTCGGTCAGTTTAAGCAGAACCCTGTTTTGTCTCCGGCTGAAAAGTTTGTTTGAAGATTCCAGACCAGAGATCATCTCCCTGTTACCTACCAGGAATCCACAATCTAATCCTGCCAGGCCGGTGCTTGAAGATATCGAATGTAACTCAACCCCTGCCTTTTCCCCTCCATCCGCTTGCAGAAAACTCGGAGGCTGGTAATCATCAAAATAAATCTCATTGTAGGAAGCATCCAGCACTATCTTGACATTGTTGTTCAGAGCCACGTTTACCAGCTCCTTATAGAAAGCTGAATCAGCCAGAGATGAGGTAGGGCTGTGTGGATAGCTCAAAAAAAAGAACTTGTCCTTTTCCCTGTTTTTCTCCTGCAATTGGGTTAAATTGGGAAGATAATCGTTTCTTTCCAGAAGAGGTAAG
>JAOUFL010000032.1 GCA_029858245.1 Candidatus Zixiibacteriota bacterium | reverse complement strand
GGGACTATGTCGAAATGGATATAACCGCAGCTTTATACCTCTCGGTTGCCAGGCATGACCCCAAAAATCCTTTATGGGAAGACAGAGACAGGATAGTGTGGTCGACCGGTCATAAAGCACCGGCTTTGTATCTGGGTCTGGGTATGTCGGGATATTTTGATGTGGAAGAAGTGGTGACTTTGAGAAAGCTGTATTCCCCATTTCAGGGACACCCACACTGGCTGAAACTTGCAGGAGTCGAGGTATCAACCGGATCCCTGGGTCAGGGGTTGAGTATTGCCAATGGCATGGCTTTAGCAGCTAAACTGGATAAAAAGGATTATCGTATTTATGCCTTTACAGGAGACGGGGAACATCAGGAGGGACAGATCTGGGAAGCCGTAATGGAAGCAGGTCATTTCAAACTGGATAACCTGGTTAATATTCTGGATAAAAACCGCCTGCAGATCGACGGCTGGGTGGAAGAGGTTATGAATATCGAACCGATAGTAGATAAATATAAAGCTTTCAACTGGAATGTAATCGAAATAGACGGGCATAATATGAAAGAAATCCTGGAGTCTCTGGAGAAAGCAAAAGCTTACAAAGGTAAGCCTACAGTGATAGTTGCCCATACCGTCAAGGGTAAAGGTGTCAGCTTTATGGAGAACGTGGCTGGCTGGCACGGGAAAGCACCTATATGCGAACAGATGGATAAGGCTCTGGAGGAATTAGGCATGGTCGGTAAGCTTGACCGTGACAGGTTATTCAAAAAAGCAGAGGATTATCAAGCAAAAGCCACTGCTGAATTAGAGTCCAAGATGCCCAGGTTCAAAAAGGATTATTTCTGGAATAAGCAGCCGACTATGAAGGTGAAAATGGACCCGACAAGAATGGGATTTGGCAGGGCTTTAGCTGAAAAAGGCGATGATAACAGGATAGTCTGTCTGGGTGCAGATATTTCCGGTTCGATTGCTATCAGTATGTTTCATGATAAACACCCGGAGAGGAAAAATAGATTCTTAAGCATGGGCATTGCGGAGCAGAGCGGAACAGGCGTGGCAGCGGGTCTGGCAAAAGAGGGAAAGCTCCCTGTTTTCGGGACATACGGGGTATTTGCCGCAGGTAGAAATCTCGATCAATTAAGAACCACAGTCTGTTACGGGAATCTAAACGTCTTCATCGCTGGCGCGCACGGCGGGGTTTCAGTCGGACCAGATGGTGCTACCCATCAGGCATTGGAGGATTTATTCCAGATGTGCGGGCTTCCCAATATGAACGTGGTGGCTCCCTGCGATGCGATTGAAACCAAAAAAGCCACTGAATTCCTGTTATTCAATGTGAAGGGACCGAAATTCTTGAGATTTGCCAGAGAGGCAACCCCGATTGTTACTTATGAGGATACCCCTTTTATTTTCGGGGAAGCAAATATTATCAGATATAGAGGCGAAGAAGAGGAGCTCATTCATGCCTTTGAAATAAAACCCTCCTCAAAATACTCTTCGGAAAAAGAGGACTTAACCATAATCGCCTGCGGGCCTGAAGTTCCAGAGGCGATGAGGGCAGCCTGGATTTTAAAGGAGGATTTTGGAATAGAGACCAGGGTAGTGAATATGCATACCCTGAAGCCGCTGGATAAAAAAACTATCATAAAGGCAGCTGAGGAAACAGGTCTTATAGTTACCGCAGAGGAACACCAGATAGGAGGTTTTGGTAACTGGGTTGCCTCGATTATCTTAGGGGAAAACAGACTTGTCAAAAAGCACGTTCTGTTTGGAATGATAGGGGTTAAAGACAGGTTTGGCGAATCAGGACAGCCCTGGGAACTGATCAAAGAGTTCGAGGTCTCAGCAGAGCATATCGCCCAGAAAGCCAAAGAGCTTTATGATGTGAAAAAATCTGGAGTGTAAACTTTAAGTCGCACAGGGGTGGAGCTGGTTAAAGCTTTGCGAAATCCCGCTGAAAGCGGGGAACTCAATCCCTACGCGGTTTACTTCAATAACCAATTACAAAAATTTTTCGGAGGACAAAATGAAGTTAGCTCAAAAGATGAAGCGCTTGGGGACTGAAACAGCTTTTGAAGTTTTAGCTCGAGCCAAAGAGCTCGAGAGAAAAGGGAAGGAAATCATCCATCTGGAAATAGGGGAGCCGGATTTCGATACTCCCAAGAATATCACCGAGGCGGGGATAAAAGCTCTAAGAGATGGGTACACTCATTATGGACCCTCTGCCGGTTTACCAGAGGTAAGAGAGGTTATAGCTAAGTATATCTCCGATACCAGGAAAATCAAAGTGGACCCGGATGAGGTGGTGGTGACACCAGGCGCAAAACCGATAATGTTTTTCCTCATCATATCACTGGTGGACGAGGGAGATGAGGTGATCTATCCCAACCCGGGTTTTCCCATTTACGAGTCGGTGATCGATTTTATAGGTGGTAAATCCGTTCCCATTCAGCTGCGCGAGGAGAACGACTTCAGATTAGATGTGAATGAGCTGAAGCAACTGGTTACCCCCAGAACAAAGCTGATCATCATAAATTCACCCCAGAACCCTACTGGCGGGATTTTAACCTATGAGGATTTGAAAGGTATTGCGGAGATCGCCACTAAAAACGATATCTACGTGCTCTCAGATGAGGTATACTCAAGAATTCTCTATGAAGGAGAGCATCACAGTATCACTGCTTTTTCAGGAATGAAAGATAGAACCATAATTTTAGAAGGTCTTTCCAAGACATATGCCATGACCGGCTGGAGAATCGGGTACGGTGTGATGAACAAAACCTTGGCTCCGCACATTGCCAGGCTGATGACTAACTGCAACTCCTGTACTGCCAGTTTTACACAGAGGGCTTTGATCGAAGCTTTGACCGGCCCGCAGGATGATCCGAAAAAAATGGTAGCAGAGTTCAAAAAGAGAAGGGATGTGGTGGTCAAGGGGCTGAACGAGATTCCTAAATTCTCCTGTCTTACACCCAAGGGGGCTTTCTATGTTTTTCCCAACATAAAAAAGACCGGCTGGGAGAGTAAGAAACTGGCGGATGCTATTTTGAATGAAGCAGGGGTAGCAGTCCTGTCCGGCACTTCCTTTGGTAAATTCGGGGAAGGTTTCCTGAGGCTCTCCTATGCTAATTCGATCGAGAATATCAACAAGGGATTGGATAGAATCAGGAAGTTCGTGGAGAAGATTTAACAGAATATAAGATTGCATAAAGGATGATAGGGGCACGTAGCAACGTGCCCCTGCGTTTTTGTAGAGACAGAACCCGCCCCAGGCAGGTTCTGTCCTCTTTTTTACTCGTTCCACAAAAAAGGGAGTGGCTATGATATTAAAAAATGTAGCTGCCCAATTTATCGGGCTTTTTTTCTGCTGATAGAATTGAGAGGTGTAGAGACGCATTGCATACGTCTCCATTGATTTGTGCAGGGGTGACCCATCGGGTCGCCCCTACAATATTTATGTAGCGTCTGGCTTTATGCCAGACGCTATCGTGAAATGAAAGAGCTTGTGATTAGCAGGGGTATCCCGCCTTTGGCGGAATTATCGGCTTACCCTTTCCTGCCAAGTGTGTAGCAGGCAGGGGTGTATTTGCTATACGACCCACGAAATCAACAGGTAAGATGGAAAAGCCCTATGACCTTTTCCTTTGGGGATAGCTCGTTATAGGTCTTGACTGCTTTTTGGGTATCCTCCACGAAAAACCTTATCCCTTTGGATAAAATGAAATCCTCTGCTTCAGGCAGGACTTTCATAGCCGAACTGAAACCCGTGCCCACGATGATGGTATCAGGTTTTTCCTTGACCAGGTCCTTTACATCCGGAAGGCTTAGCTGGTGTCCTGCTTTTCTCCACCACTCAGAATCGATTCTATCAGGGTAGAGGATTAAATCCTTAGAGTAGGTCTGACCGTTTATTATCATCTTACCGAACTCATAATGCTCAATCATTTTTATCTCCTCTGATAAATTCCAATATACCCTGGTAAATACCGGAGGCAATCTTTTTCTGAAAACTATCTTCTCTTAAAAGCTCCTCCTGCTCCGGTAGCATGATAAAAGCACATTCCACTAAAACAGAAAGGAGCTGGTGAGGTCGGGATAGGGCTAAATTGCCGTAATAATAACCTTCGTCGGGGAGTTTTAATTTTCCAACTAAGGCCTGTTGTATTGATCGGGCAAGCCCCAGGCTCTGGGGATGATAATAATAGGTTGAGGTTCCATGATCGTAAAAAGGATTTACTCCATCCGGTAAGGCATTGTTGTGAATGCTTATCAAAATATTACAGTTGTTCTTCACTGCTTTATCCGCACGCTCATATATGCCAACTTCTTCCGCACCATAACGGGTAAGTATTACCTCTGCTCCATTTTTCTCCAGAAGTTTTTTGAGATTATTGGCTATTTCAAGATTCACCACTTTTTCCTCCAATCCAGTAGGTCCCACAGCTCCAGGGTCCGGAGAATGGCCCGGGTCCAAGCAGATTCTTAACCCTTTGAGTCTGGATTTGATCTCAGGCTCTTTTTTTATATCCAGGTTAAGCTCGCTGCCCTGGTAATACAGGTCATACCCCCAGAACCTCTTCTGCTTAAGATAGATCTTCAACTCGAAAACACCTTTTTGAGGCTGTTCCCATCTGATCTCTTTTATAATCCCGTCCCTGGTATCATACCTGATCCAGTCAACATCCGAGTTGCCTCCATAAAGCTTTAAGGTCAAAATCGGCGGGTCGAGCTCCTGCAGTATCTCATAAGGTATTTTCTGGTTTAAGGGGATTCTAATTTTTGTACGGTCGTTTAAGCTTATGGTCCGGATCAGTTTTATATTGCTTTGCGGGACCGGAGTTCCTGAGGGTAGAGAATTGAATAATTCCTCCCTTGCCCAGCCCTCGATATTTTCTGCTAATCTCAATTTCAACCACACACCAGCTTTTCCGGTTACCAGAAATCTTATCCCCCCGGGCTGGTAAAGTAATTTATAACCCAACTGAGGACCGGTGCGGATGATGGTGGTGGTGTCTTTTAACTCCACTATCCGGGGAACCAGGTCCTCTTTTATGGTTATTCTGCCAGCAGCGGAATCTAACATACAAACCTGCATCTTTTCCCGATCGAAAAAGGCTTCAGCCGGGTAATAGAATGAATCCGGATTTTCAATTTTCTTGTAAAGCTCAAAGACGATTTTACCATTTTCTATCCGGTCAGTGGATTTCAGTTTATATACCCCGGTATAAATTCCCTTTCTGATGACTGAATCCTCAGATTTCCAACTGCCCCAGACACCCTCTCCCCAGTAAACCGGGGTTTTTTCATACGATTCGGTCATGGGGATAAAAGAAGTTAAACCCTCGATATAGAATAAGGCAGAACAGCCGGGAGTTCCCTGGAAGCCAGTCCGGATTATGTCACCGGGATTTAAGAGCAGGTCAACTGAAGGATTTTTCCCGTAGGGCTCGATACGCAAAGTATCTTTGGGCGCAGGGAGAAAAGGTGAAGGAACTTTTACCTTTAGCAGCTTTGTGGAGATGCCATACTGATTGTAGGCGATAAGGTCAAAGACAAAATCACCTGGCTGGAGAGGAAGGTAGGCTATAAAAGCACCGTTCTTATGGACATTAACTTTTTGTCCGTTGATGCTCAGCTCGGAACCGGGAGTAAGTGAGCCGAAGATGAAAGTCGAATCGTATGCGGTTATATCTTGTCCTTCCCGGGGATAGACGACATTTATTACTGGTGGGTTGTTTACCTCAGCAGCAGAACTCTGAAGACAAAACAGGAATGTTATAAGCAGAAATAGACTGTTCTTCATAAAGCTCAAAGGTTGTGTGAACGCGTAGGGGCGGAGTTTATCTCCGCCCTGGGAAAAAGGGTGGAGGTCCTCGCTTTCAGCGGGATTTCGCAAAGCTCAACAAGCTCCACCCCTACGCGATTATTTCACTTTTTTTAATCCTAACCCGGGAAAATCGTTTAAAATCCATTTACCCTCTTTCAATTTGAGGCCGGAATAAGGGTCATTGGAGACTAAAAGATTCCCGTCCAGATCCAGGTAGTCCACCAATGGGGCTAGCTGGGCACCGGCTGCAATTCCCACCGAGCTTTCGATCATACATCCTATCATAATTTTCAGGTTACAGGCACGGGCAACGTGAATCATCTTTAAAGCCTCTCTTATCCCTCCGCATTTCATCAGCTTGATATTTATACCATCCGCTATTCCCTTGTATTGAGGTATATCCTTTGAGGTCATCATCCATTCGTCCACGAATACCGGAATATCTGTATTCTCGCGGATCATCCTCAAATCCTCCAGGTTTCCCGGGGGGATGGGCTGCTCGATTAACTCTATATCGAATTGCTCCAGAACCTTTAATTTCTTAATAGCCTCCTTGGTGCTCCAGCCGCAGTTGGCATCTAACCTGATCTTTGCGTCGGTTACTTCTCTTATGGCTTCAATCATCTTCAAATCGTTTGCCACCCCTACCTTAACTTTATAAACCTGAAATCCTTTTGCCTCTTTTACTTTTTCCTGCATCCTTTTTATGGTATCCAGCCCGATGGTATAGGAGGTTACAATTTCCTTTTTCTTAATCCCTAACAACTTATGAACCGGAAGGTTCATTTTTTTACCAATTAGATCGTGCAGGGCTAAGTCTATTCCGGCTTTAGCTGAGAAATTACCTCCGATTTTACTGTTTACCTTCTCCAGAATAGCCTCTATATCCAGAGGGTCGTCTAACAGTTCATCTTTCAGTATATCCAGAACCGCTTTGACAGTTCCCTCATTTTCGCCATAATAGGAAGACGGTGAGACTTCCCCAATTCCTTCGTCTATCTCAACATAGATGATCTTTTTGGATTCAAGCGAGCCACGGGAGATAGTAAAAGGGTCTTTTAATTTTAACTCAAAGGTTCGGTATCTGAGATTCATTTTCTTTGCCTTTGTTTTATCTCTGTCATTGCGAGGAGTCCCGCCAATGGCGGGATTGCAATAACGCTTTAACCTGTCTTCTCTATTTTTTTAAAGAGAAAGAGTAGATTAATTTTACCTTCTAACATCTTACATCTCCCTTTTTACTTTATCAAACATAAATCCGGGGCAGTCTTTTACCCATACGGGTTATTATCTCATAGTTTAAACTCTGTGACCATTCGCCTAACTTTTCTGCATCAATCGACTCTTTTCCCTGCCTGCCTAAAAGGATTACCTCCTCTCCGGTTTTTACTTCTGGTATATCGGTTAAATCGACCATAAAAGCATCCATACATACCCTGCCTATTATGGGAGCTTTTTTTCCTTTTATTAATACCTCTCCTTTATTTGAGAGGATTCTGGGATAGCCATCAGCATATCCCACGGGAATGGTTCCGATTCTGGTTTTTCTCCTGGTGTAGTAACCCCTGCCATAACCAACTGAGGTGCCTTCCGGCACTTCTCTTATCTGGAGAAGCTTACTCTTCAGGCTCATTACCGGATGTACCTTTACCTTTTCGATTGTCCTGGGAAAGGGGTAAAGCCCGTAAAGCAGAATACCCACCCTCACCTGGTCAAAGTAGCTCTGAGGTATTTCCAGAACCGCACCGGAATTGGCAATGGACCTTTTAAGCCGGTTACCGTTCTCCTCTTCCAGCTGTTCAATAGTACTCTTGAACAAAGAAAGCTGATACTCTGCAAAGCCTCTATCCTCCTCCTCAGTGGAGGAGAACTGGGATAAAACCCCTTTGACTTTCAGGTTTTTAAGTTTTTTTATTTTTCCGAAAAAATCCAGAGCTTCTGCAGGCTCAAGTCCATACCTGCGCATACCTGTATCTATTTTCAGAAATATCTCAGTTATCTTTTTCTTCTTGGCTGACTCACGGTTTATATTAAAGGCAAAATCGTAATCTATCACCACCGGCTGTAGATTATATTTGGCAATCTTTTTTTCTCTTCCCAGGCTCTCCGGATATAGAATCTGAATAGGGGCTTTTATCCCCTTTTCCCTTAGCTCAATCCCCTCTTCTAAGATTGCCACTCCCAGGGAATCTGCACCGCTTTTCAGGGTAATCCGGGAGACCTCATACGCTCCGTGTCCGTAAGCGTCTGCCTTTACCACTGCCAGAAGCTCAACTTTTTCCCCTAATCTCTTTTTAATATTTTTTAGATTGGAGGCTAAAGCTTTAAGGTCTATCTCCAGATAAGCAGGTCTGAGATATTTGTTGCTATTTTGTTTTATCATATTGAAAGACTTGAGTCCCGTTTTTGAGTTTATATATCAGATTGGAGACACCTTGTCAAGTGTTTTGTAGGGGCAGGTACTATCGTGTCCCTGCATCTTTACAGAAAAGGGGAAACTGGAAATAAAAAACGCTGGCACCGTAATACGAAGCCAGCGTTTTTTGTACCGAAAGAATTTAGAAGCCCAATCCGAGGGTGAATCTATGAACCTGATCCAGCAGTCCGAAATCAGCATAAGCATAATCGATCTTGGCGCTCATCCTGGAGGTGAGCTTGTAAGCGAAACCTGCACCGGCAGTGAATCCTCCTTCATATCCTGTCTCTTTGCATAACTCGTATCCTGCTCTGACGAAGAAGTTGTTCCGATATGAATACTCCATTCCAAAAGCTCCCATTTCCCTTCCATCATTGGGCTGAATACCGTCCATACTTGCCATCAGCAGGTTATCCTCATCCTCGATGAAATTGTAGGATAAGCCTATGCGGAAAAGCAGGGGAAGAGGATAGCTTTTGCTCTCCACGTTTACCGGGATATCCTGGTAAGTGGGAGGAGAACCCGGGTATATCTGGGTTTCGTGTCTTAACTGCTGGCCGGAGTACCTCATATTGGTGCCGAAGTTCGACATACTCATTCCCAATTTCAGGCTTCTGAAACCGGTAGCATACTGAAATCCCATATCGAAAGCCAGCCCGTTGGCGCTCAGCTCCCAGATAGCCTGCCGTATGAATTTGGCATTCAATCCAAAAGAAAAGCGGTCAGACAATTTTCGAGCATAAGATGCTCCCACCACTAAGTCATAGCAGCTGAAATTTACTCCCGTTCCCTCAGGCTGCTCCACGGTGGTCTCCTCGAATTCAGGCATGGACAAAATTCCGAAGAATACTCCGGCAACGCCCTGTCCCATCGGGAAACCATAAGCTATGTTATCGTAATTTATCTCTGCTATCCATTCAGTATGGGTGAAGCTTACCTCTGAACCGTTCAGGTTTGCCAGACCGGCTGGATTCCAGAAAACAGAGGTTATATCACCGATACAGGCAGTAACCGCATTGCCTTTTCCTATGTTCTGGGCACCTACTCCGATTTTGAGAAACTGTGCCCCTGAGGTGCCGACCTTACTTATATCCGCACCCGAGACCGCACTGGTACCCAGAAGGAATAAGCAGGCAAAAAGAATAACTAATTTTTTCATTTTTACATTCCTCCTTTTGTTACCGAATTATGGCGAACCTGCCTACCTTCTCGCCGAACTCCGAGCTTATGTGATAGATATATACTCCGCTGGCGGGAACCTGGTCGTTTCTGGTGAGAACGTTCCAGATCTCCTGCCCGGTACCGTTGGTGTGATCGATCTGACCGATAAGATGTCCGGCTAAGGTATAAAGCCTGATAGTACATACTTCCGGCAGGTGTGTTAACATCAAGTGCGAAACGTTGGGGTCTCGGTCTAAAATGTTTCTTACGAAGTAAGGGTTAGGCACTACTTTGATTTTATCCATATCGACTTTTGCCTGGGCTGCACTGATATATTCGGTCCTGGTGTGAAAAGTGAAAACGTCATTAGCTGAATTTGGTTTATTGGTCAGGAACCTGATTATGGTTCCCTCAACAGGATTGACAAAACCTTCGCTATAGGGAATTATCCGGATTCGGGAAACCCGGGTGTCATCAGGAAAGGTCCAGCTTGTCGGGTCTGGTAAAGGCTCCACATAAGGAACCGCTACCGTATAGATGCGATCCTCAGGACTATAGCCACCACTTTCATCATCGTCAAGTATCTCGAAGATGATCCGCTGGTCATCAGTAGTATCAGAGAAAGTAGCTATTCCTACATCCCAGACCTGGAAAGGAGCTTTGTCCGGGAAAAGGCCATCGGTGTTCCAGTCATAATAACCGCTGGAATCTGAGGAGAATCTTAACTCATAATCGTGAATCCCTACATATCCCCAACCATTTAACCGGGTTATATCCCCATTGTCGCTATCCAGATACCAGTCACCAGTATGATTCAAGGAGTAAAAGACATTATCATAGGAACCATCCTCCAGAACCTCAACCACTCTTTTTATACCAGGCGGGGGACCAGCTACCTTTACCAGAAGCCCGTCTACGATAAGGTAGTTATCATCTCCTTCTTGATTGGTCTGGTTATCCAAAACTACTTTATCCAAATTAACATCTTTGAGACTCCAGGTAGTAGTGCTGGAAGAGGTATCATCAAAAGTCACCTCATAGGTATGCCCGGTTACCATTGTGGGGTCCACTACTGTTATGCTTACATATCCATCGCTCATCGCACCTGTACTTGTGTGAGTAGCTAAAGTGTCAGAGGTTGCGGTCTGGTATCCGGCGGGATTAGTGCCGGGAATCACCTCAACCATTGAGGCTCTTTTACCGCTTTCTAGGGATTTGGGTCGTTTGGGCTGGTAGTCATAAGCTACCACAGCATAATAGTAAGTTTCACCATTAAGTACATTTGTGGAGTCCACAAAGAAATGTTTTATTCCCGAATCACTTCCCAGATGAACAGGTACGGTTATGGGAGTACCGTATACCGGGTCGACATCCTCTTCGGTGTCATTGGTAATACCATCAGCCAGGTCAAATTCTGCTAATGCCTCAAAATCTCCCTCTACTCCGGTCCTGCTTCTGTAAACTCTATATCCCTGGAAATCATATGGAACCAGGTCGGTATCAGCTTCTGAGAACGGCTCGTAACTAGTCTCAGAAGTATCTCCCCAAACCAGAGTTACCTGTTGGTCACCCGGTACCGCATTGACCACTGGACGTATTGGAGGTATGGGTGCAACAAAACCAGCATCGTAGAGTGACTGGGCATAGTCAGAATTGACTTTAAGCAGGTTCTCATTCTGTCCTGCTACTACACCGAAAACCACCCTGGCAGAACCGCCTACTGGTAAACTGAAAGGACCTGTGCTCTGGCAGAATCTCTTATCCTGAGGAGAGGTGTCTATCATAAATGGATCACGCGGACCACCGGAAGTTGTTCGTCCTGCCATAAGGTTGTATCTTTCCTCGTCATTAGCCGGGTCGGTATCGATGGTGAACAAGGTTAATGCAGTCAAGCCCAGCTGGTTTCCGGCTGAATCCAGGGGACTCTCGAAGAATCTAAAACCCATCATTCCGGGAATACCATGTATGTCCTGATCAGACAGAAGATTGTAATTCCAAACCCAGCAAAAGTTTCTGGTGGAATCGAACCCGATCATATCATCTGTGGCATTTCCTAAATCAGGGTCGGCTGTGATTCCTATGTAAACCGAATCCAAATCATTATCACCCTGGTTGTATAAATCCCAGACCATAAAGATAATATCTTTGTCTAACTTGGAGGCGAAAGCATAGGTGGTCTGCTTGACCAGAATATTTAACTGGTCTCCAGGGCTTGCCTGGTCATCATGATATTCAAGGTCTGCATCATTGTAAAAACACCAGCTATCCTCAGCCGAGACGAATTTTAGATTACCCAGAGTATCCTTAAGCGGCCAGTTCAAACTATCCTGTGGTGACCAGATTGAATCCGCTTCTGTGGAAAGAAGAATGGGCCAGCAGTTTTCTGAGGGGCACTCATCTCCGTGGTTTGCCACATCTGGTGAGACGATGATACCGGGTCCCCATTCTGAATAACCGTCATTCGGATTATAACCGTAGGAGACCACTTTTTTCAAGATAGTATCGCCTACTATGGGAATTTGTGCTCCTACCCAGATGCCTGCACCGAAGAGATATAGATTTTCTGTTCCCTGAGGCCATTCTGTTCCAGCCCTGCCGGTATAAGGGTGCTGACTAAAGACGGCATCGTTCATAATCGGCATGCTGATGTTATTAATGGTCAGGAACTTGGCATCTGTGGGAATGTTGAGGGTACCCATCGGTTTAGCTAAGGAGTTTTTGGGGGGGTATTTAGTTCTGGCTTCTGCAGAAAAACAGATAAAAGCCAGAATAATAGCCACCACCAGCATTATATTTATTATTTTCTTTTTTCTCATTATTGTTATCCTCCCTCCATAATTGGGTTAGAAACCTAAGGTCAGACCCAGACGCACCATCCTGGGAACGCTGTAGAAATCCGGATCCTTGACTGCTGATTTGTACCTGCTGACAAATATATCGCTCGGATTTGCCAGGTATTCGGTAAATCTGTCATCGTCTGCTTTACCGGAAGATTCATATACCGTGATTATGTTTTCCTTGTCTGTTAGGTTTATCACCTCTAAGTAGAGGGTGGTATTAAACATACCCAATTTAAAAGATTTGTCCGCTTTCAAATCCAGCTGGTAGGTCCAGGGTTGACGTGCGGAGTTAACATCGGCTAAAGCCCTTCCCAGACCCTGCAGGTTAAAGGCAATGGGTGTTCGGGGAGTATAGGGGAATCCGCTGCCCACAGAGAGAAGCAGGTTTATACCTGCGTTGGTAAAGGGCTGAACTCCTTCCTTTTCCCCGGCACGGATATCGATATTAGCAGAGAAGGTATGTCTCTGGTCAAAGTCCAGATAATACTCTGTCTTGGGAAAGACGATTTCCAGGGCAGCAGAGCTGGTAACGTAATCGTAATAACCTTCGTTTTCGTAGGAACCGGTTCCTTTGGCTTCGGAAAGAGTATAGGAGAATTTTCCAGCTACGTAATTTTCTCTTCTTTTCTCCAGACTGAACTCCACTCCTCTAATCCGGGCATAATCCGAATTGGTATAGATTACATATCTCTGTAATCCGGTTCTGAGCCTGGTATCCACCAGGTCAGTGATATCCTTGGTAAAGGCGGTAACATCGAATCTCAGGGTGGGTGAGAACGATTTGGTAACTCCGATTTCATAAGCGATGGTTTTTTGCGCTCTTAATCCCGGGTCACCGATTCTTGCGTTTCCGGTATTTATGTAGTTGATTGCATCCGAAACACCCTCATACAGATATCTGAGCTGGGGAGGCTGGAAGAAATGCCCGTAATTGAAATGGAACAGGGTGTTCTCTGTAACCGGGAAGGAGATACCCAGACGGGGGCTCCATTTTTCATCCAGAGGGGTTTCCTCATATCCCCGATTCACGTCCAGCTGGTTTATGAATTTGTCCGCACCGGCTTTTAACAAATCGTAACGCAAGCCGACATTTACCACCATATCCTGGAATTCCATCTTGTCCTGAAGGTAAAAAGCAAAGGTCACGGGCTTATAAGGCTCACCCTGAGAGATAGTAGTATCAGCGAGACCGGTCTGTGTATCACGATAGATAATCATATAATCCTTGTCGTAGTTATCCAGGAAAGGATTCGATCTCCAGGGCAGGTCGATTCTGAACCAGCGTGCGGTGTAACGTCTGTACTCAAATCCACTCTTGATCTGATGGCTGGGATGAAGCTGACTTACAATATTGGAGCTAAAACCCAGGTAATTAGACTGCCTTTTGGAATAGACCCTCTGGCTTACACCCGGCATATAGTAGAAATT
>JAOUFL010000230.1 GCA_029858245.1 Candidatus Zixiibacteriota bacterium | reverse complement strand
TTACAATCGGCTTATTCTGACTGACTTCAGAAAATACCTGCGGCTGGGCAAAAACAGCTGCTTTGCCCTCAGGTTTATGGGATTTGCCTCCTCCGGGGTAGAGCCTCAGAGATTGCATCTGGGAGGGAGCTGGAGCCTAAGAGGATATGATCGAAAAGCTTTTTATGGAAGGAAGCTGGTTTTGATAAACAACGAATTGCGGTTTCCCTTAATCGATAATCTTTTAATCGGGTTCCCATTCGGAAGATTGGGTTTCCAGGCAATCAGGGGTGCGTTATTTTTCGATGCGGGCAATGCCTGGGAGGATGATTTCGACCAGCTTTATGGAAGCTTTGGAACCGGTTTCAGGGTCAGCCTGGGATATGTTATAGTTTTAAGATTTGATTTTTGTAAAAGGACCGATTTTAAATCGGTTACCAGAGAAACATTTTTTGACTTTTTCTTTGGATGGAATTTTTAAGACAAAAAATATGCAGGGATTAACTTGAAGATAAACATATTTAAAAAAACACTGGTAATCCCGGTTTTGTTACTCTTAAGCTGTGCTTCCAGTTTGAAATTTCCGCAGGTGGATTTCAGGGAAAAAGAGAGTGACTGGAGAAGTTTCAGGGGCTCTTCATATTATTCGGGAAGCAAAGAATACGAACTCACCTTACCCCTGAAGCTTATATGGAAGGAGAAGATCGGTGCGAGCTACTCTACTCCTCTGGTAGTAGATAAAATGGTGATTATAGGTTCTCTGGACAGCAAGATAGCATTTTTAAATTTTAACTCCGGGGAGAATCTTGGTTCCTACTCCTTATCTTACCCGCTTTCCATAACTCCCTGTGTGGAGGATAGTATACTTTATTATTCAGGGAAAAAAGGAAATACAGTCTTTTTCGCCCTGAATTTAAAAACCGAAACTCCTATCTGGGAAAAAGAATTACAGGATATAAGCTCATCTCCGGTGGTTTATAAAGATAAATTGTTAGTGGGCACAGAAAAGGGAGAGCTTCTCTGTCTGGATAAAGAAAATGGCAAACAGCTCTGGAGATATAAAACCGACGGATTAATATGTTCAACCCCGGTTTTTAACGAGGAAAATCTGTATTTCGGGTCAGCAGACAGGAATATCTATTGTCTGGAAAGTGACAGCGGTAATCTGATCTGGAGGTATACAACAAATGGTGCAATTTATGCCTCTCCCTGTATGGATGATAAAGCTCTTTATACAGGTTCTTTAGATGGTAATTTCTATGTTCTCGAATTATCCACGGGAAAGCTCCTGTGGAAATTCAAGACCGAAGGTAGCATCCGCTCCTCAGCAGTTCTGAATGAGGAAATGGTTTTCTTTGGCTCTAACGATGGAATCTTTTATGCACTTTCCACAAAAAACGGGGAATTGATCTGGAGTTTCAAAACCGATGGACCGGTTCTTTCCTCACCGTTGTTAGCAGGGGATAAAATTTTCTTCGGGTCTCTGGATGGTAATTTTTACGGATTGAGGGTTGCAGATGGCGAAATGGTTTTTAAGTACAAAACAGGTGGGATGATTTATGCCTCTCCTTCTTTTTCCAGGGGAAGGATTCTGATTGCCTCTACTGATAAGTATATTTATTCTTTTGGCAGTAAGTAAGAAAAAGGTTAATATGGCAGTTACTCCATTCTACGCTGATATCCCTCACCAACGCAGGCTGGATGGACAAAAGCTCTGTTTATCAGGAGACCAACAGAGAGCAAAGGCAGTTACCACACTATTTTAACAGAAGCATTTTCCTTGTTTCAATGCGATTTCCCACTATAAGCTGATAGAAATATATCCCCGAAGATACCTTATTACTCTGCTGGTCTTTTCCATCCCAGACTACCCGGTAATTACCGGGAATTTTTTCCTCGTCCAGTAAAGTCCTCACCTTTTGCCCGAGGAGGTTGTAAATAGAAAGGGTGGTGCGGATGGGTTCACGAACTCCGAACTCCAGACTCCTGAACTGGAATTGTATGGTGGTTTTCGGGTTAAATGGATTAGGGTAGTTCTGACCTAATTCGAAGGTATGCGGGATCTGGCTGGCTTCGAATTCGACTGAGGTTGTGGTATCGACTTCTAAAGATACTGGTATGGAGAGGGTGTTTAAAAAATGATTTTTATCGCGGGAATGGATTTTCAAATATCCCTGATAGTTACCCAGAGGTAAAAACCTGCTGTCAAAAAGAAGATTAACCAGCTGGTTTTCTCCTGGACCGATTTCCCCGCTCATTGGATTGAAGTAAAACCAGGGTGGATTTATTCTTACTCTTAAGGTATCCTGCAGATAGTCCTGATTGCAGGAAACAAGCAAAGCACAGGTTCCGTCCTGGTTCTGGATTCCAACTGTAGCTGTATCATTAAACTGGTCTAATTCCTTATATTGAAAATCGATTGAACCTTCTTCAGTTAAGATGACCTGAAAAGTGTAAAAATCTCCATATTTGAAATGTTTTATCTTTTCAAAAGAGACTATCAAAGAGTCGGATGAATTAAAAAGGTAAATTTCACTGCTGTCAGTTAAAACCAGATTGCTCCAGAAAGGAGCGATTAACCTGAAATAGCCCTGGGAATAGGGCAAAGGCTGATGTACAAATCTTAAATCCCATTGGTAAAAGCTCAATACTCCATTGGTCAAAATCCACAAGGTGTCATAATAACTTCCATAAAAGGGGAAGGGGAAGCTTAAACATACAGGACCATAAACTTCATTTTTGTCACCGGGCTGGTTGATTAATATTCCCCGCTCTGATATATCTACCCATTCATATCTTAAATTATTTTGAGTTAAGTTGTCACTCCAGGTATAGCCGTATGTGTCGGATCCCTTTTTGGTATCATCTAAGACCAGCTCTAATTCCAGGTGGTAATCAAGAGGAAGGTCACCGGAGTTATTAAGATTCAAATAATCTTTCTTGTTATCACTAGAGTTCAAAAAGACTGATAGGGAATCGGTGTCGGTTTCTAAAATTGCCCCTTTTCTGGGAGTAGCAGAGACTTCGTTTGAGCTGCCTGATTCCTGACCCGAATAAAGTGCGGTTATTTTATAGTAATAGGTCTCCCCATTTATCACCTCAGTATCGCAATAATAAAGGCTGTCCGGTGGAAGGTATTTAAGCAAAATCCGAGAAGAAATCCGGAAGTTCGAGGAATCTCCTCGATATAGATTATATCCGTCCGGGAATATCGAAGTCGGGGAATTATTTGACAAAGTCTGGCATCTA
>JAOUFL010000031.1 GCA_029858245.1 Candidatus Zixiibacteriota bacterium | reverse complement strand
GAAAATAGTCGGGAAAATCGAGTTTGAGCCTGAGCCAACAGATATCCTCACGGATAAATGGGGGCAGAAAGTAGCGCACTATCATTATGCCGGTGTAAAAAATGCTGAATTTATTACCTCTTCAATGAAGGTCAAAGCCAGGCTTTATAATACCAAATATTTCATCTTTCCTGAAAGAGTGGGTGGTCTAAAAGAGATCCCCAAAGAGATAAAGGCTAAATATTTAGCGGATGATACCAAATTCTCAATTTCTGACCCCTTCATTCAGAGTTCAGCCACAGAGGCTTTGGGAGAGGAAAAAAACCCATACTGGATTGCAAGAAAGCTCTATGATTATGTTCAGGAAAAGATGTTCTATGAATTAGTCGGTGGGTGGAATATCGCACCTACGGTTCTGAAAAGGGGTTCTGGTTCCTGTTCCGAATATAGCTTCGTCTATATTGCTTTATGCAGAGCAGCAGGTCTGCCTGCCAGATATGCCGGCTCTGTGGCTATCAGAGGGGATGATGCCTCAACCGATGATGTTTTCCATCGCTGGTGTGAAGTCTATCTGCCCAATTACGGCTGGATACCAGTTGACCCCTCAGGAGGAGACCAGCCCTCGCCTGAAGCCCAGGCTGCATATTTCGGGAATTTAGCCAACAGATATCTTATCACCACCGTGGGAGGGGGCGGCTCAGAATATCTGGAGTGGGGTTATAATTCCAATGAGACCTGGACTTCAAAGGGAAGATGCAAAGTTTATGCCGAGCATATAGGTGAATGGTCACCTTTATCGGAGAATGATTTATCAGCAGAAGAGAAGATGGAGATCGGAAAAACCTTTCAGCCTAAGAAATAAATTGTGTTGGGGCCTCCCGCCGTTGGCGGGGCTGTGCGCCTACTTGCTTACAAAAAACCGCAGACTAAAAGTCTGCGGCTACCACTTCAATCTAAAAAGTAGTTCGTAGCGTCGGGCTTAATACCCGACGAAAAAAAACGTCCGGGATAAACACCGGACGTTACTGTACTCAAAATCACTTTATGGACAATACCGGAATTGTCCTTTAGTATCTTTTAATAAGTCTCCCTGTAATACTGATCCCTGAAATCCTCTATCTTGGCTTTCCTTTTTATGTTTCCAAACCATAAGTTATAATAATCCAGCTGCTTTTTGCGAAGCAAATCCAGGCTTAAAGAATCTTTCTCAACCTGAAATAAGGAATCATCAACCATTGTTTTAGAAATTAGCTGAAGTACATATGTCCCGTTGTTTAATTTAATTGGTCGGCTTATGGGATTTCCCTTCTCCAGAGCAAAGGCAGTACCAGTGAACTCTGGTTGCTGTCCAATCCCCGGTATATATGAGCTCCTGCTGAACTCCTCGCTGTCTTTTACTTTCTCATTATATTTATTGACTACCTTTACAAAACTCTCCCCTTTTAAAACCTCGTCATATATCTTCATCCCTTTTTCGTAAGCTAATTCATATTGTTTTTGATTTATAAGAATTTTTTTAATATAAGGCTCAGATTCGGAGAAAGAAGCGATACCAGCCGGTCTTCTCTCCTTCACCTGGACAACGTAGAAGAAAAGCCTGGCATCTATTGGTTCGCTTATCTTACCTGCTTTGTTCTCAAAAGCAAATTGGCTTACCTCCTCTGACATTCCCAGATTAGGGATAAAACCTCCTTTAACAAACACATCGCTTTCCTTAACGGTTAGTTTTTCCTCCTCTGCGGCTTTATCCAAACCTGCTTTTCTGGCTTTTTGCACGAATGATTCTATTTGTTCCTTAAGCTGAGAAAGGGTTTCATCTGAAAGCTCTATTTTCATCGATAGATGACTGAGCCTGGCTTCTTCTACTCCTTTGGATTTCCTTTTCTCCAAAACTTTTATCAGGTGCAGGCTGTATTCAGATCTGACAGGTTCAGAGACCTCTCCTGGTTTTAAAGCAAAGGCAACCTCGTTAAAAGGATTTCTCATCGAACCTTCTTTAACCCAACCCAGATCACCACCCTTTTTATTGGAGGCCTGATCCTGGGAGTATTCCTCAGCCATTTCACCAAAATCCGCTCCATTTAATATCTCCTCTCTGATCTCAAGCATTCGGGCTCTTAGTTTTTCCTCATCTTCCTTGGAAGGGCTTTTAGGAAACTCGATGAATTTTATAATCGCCCTTTCTACCATGTTAAATTTATCTTTGTTGTCCTTATAATAATTCTGCATTTCCTCCTGAGTGATCTCAATCTCCCCGGCAGGGAACTCCTCTATGGGGATTAATGTATAATTAACTCTGGCTTTTTGAGTATCCTCCACATACTTGCTATAGACTTCCTGATCATGAATACGCACTGCCCCGATAATGTTTTCCTGTAATTTGGCTACCAAAAGCTGGCTTCTAACATAACCTTCCACTTGTCCCCAGGGAATTCGGGGATCGGAAAGTGCTTGAATATATTTATTATAATCGAATTTCCCGTTTGTTAGAAAAACCTCGCTTTGCATTATCTCCTTTGGAGGAAACCTTTTCATAAACTCATACAATTCCTTATCTGTAACAGTTATATCCCTTTTTTTAATCTCCTGGGTAATAAGGGTTTGATCGACCATATCAGACCAGACCTGTTCTCTTAAATTTTTGGTAAAATCATCCGTTATCCCCTCCTCACCCTTCTCTGCCTCTTTGAGCTTCACCTCATACAGGTACTGAAAGTTTTGGACTGGTATCTTCTCGCCGTTTATCACCGCAATAAGTCCCTCAGTTGATTTGCGGCCGGTAAACTGCATCCCCCAAGCAAAAACTATAGTCCCTACAAAAGCTGCAATGACAATCCAGAGTATGGAGCGGGTCATCTTGCGCATTGATTTCATCATATTCTGCATAATTATTTTACTCCTTGTCGAATTATCTATAAGGTTTATCAATACTGCACGAAGACTAATATAATTTGTAATCGTCAAATGGCAAGAGGTTTTTGAAGCTGAGAATATGAGATTATTTCAGGCTCCCTTTCGATTGATAGACTTGACTTGTCTAAACACTATGCTTATAATTTGTCAAGCGCAGTAACTCACAAAAGCTGTATTAAGAAAAGTAATAGTACCTGAAAATTTAACTTTAAACGCAGATAAAGATGAACGAAAAGGATTTAGCTCTTCACTATGTTTGTACCAGAGAACAGGCAAAAGAAATGGTGAAAAACCTTACCCGTTTCTGGATTTCAAATTGCGGCTGCCGGGAGAGCCATGGGAAATGCTCCCGTTCGAGAATGGATTTATGTCTGTCCTTTCGAGATGATATAGGAACCAGCGGTTCGGGCAAAAAAGAAATCTCACTGGATGAGGTCAATGATATTTTCAAGGAGACAGAAGATAAACATTTAGTTACCAGACCCTTTAGAAACGAAAAGAATATGGCAGAAGCTGCTGGAATTTGTTTTTGTTGTGATGACTGCTGTGGTTATTTTTTGAACCCGGAGGAAAGATGTGACAAGGGTGACTTCATCGAGAAAACTGACATGGATTTATGCAACAACTGCGGAGAATGCGAACAAGTCTGTTATTTCAAAGCCAGGAAAATGGATTCAGATGAACTTTTTGTAGATAGAAGCAATTGCTATGGCTGTGGATTGTGTCTGGATATATGCCCGCTGGATTGTATCGAGATGGTAAAGAGAAATTAATTTGAATAGTAGGGGTTCAAAATTTTTAACCCCTACTATTTTTGGTGGAACAGACCTCTTGTTTGTTCTGAACAGGTGCTCCAAACGGATTCTTGGAATTGGAAGAAAAAAAGGGGAGGGGACCCCGCTGAAGCGGGATTTCGCAAAACTCAACAAGTCCCTCTCCTACGAAAGAATAGAGGCTGAAGCCCTCCGCTTGAGGACAGAACAATGTTTCGCTGGTCGTTGGTCTCCTGACCGACGACCTTTTCTTCGTTGGTGAGAATACCAACGAAGAACCAACGATGTCCTGTCCCTATGCTAATTACTTCTTTTCCTCTTCCTTAATCCTTCTCACCGAATTGGACTGGCATTTGGGGCAGGCTCGTTCTATTAAAGGACCCTTTGGATCAAAGGGCATCATAAATTCATGCCCGCAGGCTAAACATTTGAATTTGGTTTCTTCTGGCATAGAGAATACAGTTTAAAAGTTTGAAGTTTTCTCTCTGGGTTCGATGAATCGAATCCCAGCAATTCTATTTTATACTATCATTGCGAGCGACTGTAATGAGCGAAGCAATCCTTCCACCATTAGGAGATTGCTTCGTCGTTCCCTTCGGGAACTCCTCGCAATAACTAAAAAAGCAGGAGGGGATCCTCGCCTTTGTCGGGATTTCGTAAACTCAACAAACCCCTCCCCTACGCGATTAATCTACGTTCACAAGCAACGTGTGATGGTTATGTCTTTTTTCTTTTTCCTTTTTTTATTTTCCTTTTTCCTCAGGCTACTGCCTTGGCAGTCACCTTTACTTTCTTTGTACCCTTCGGTTTCAGGTCAGACAGGGCTTGTTTGGTGAACTCTATCTCCTCTTTAGTTACTTTTCTCATCATCTCATCCACCCTTCTCATCACTTTAGCAAATTTTTGCCCTTCTGCTGCACTGATCCATTCCAACTGTAGCCTTTCCGGACGAATCCCTTTTTTCTCCAATTTATCCCAGAGTCTTTCCACTCTTCGCTGGGTCCACCGGTTAGCATCGATATAATGACAATCAGCAAAATGACACCCGGAGACTAAAACTAAAGGGGCACCTTTTTGGAAAGCATACAGCACAAAATGCTCATCTACCCTGCCTGAACACATCGTCTTTATCAACCTGGGAGAGGTAGGATACTGCAATCTGGAGATTCCTGCCATATCTCCACCCGCATAGGAGCACCAGTTACAGGCGAAAACCACTACTTTCTCCTCCGGATTCTCATCCAGGATAGCATCTATCTGAGATATGATCTGTCTGTCTGTGAAATGACGCATGGTAACCGCGCCAAAAGGACATTCAGCTCCACAGGTCCCGCATCCGGCACAGGCTGCCTCGATTATCTCTGCAGGAATTTTCTTCTCCCGGTCCACACTAATACATTTGAAAGGACAGGCTCGATAACAGATCTCGCAGGCAGTGCACATTTCCTTATCTACCATTGAGGTGATAGCTTCTACTTTCAATTTATTCTTGGATAAGATGATCCCGGCTCGTGCAGCTGCTGCAGAAGCTTGAGTTACTGAATCCTTTATGTCCTTGGGAGATTCTGCTACACCTGCAAAGAAAACTCCTTTGGTCGGGGCATCAATAGGTTTCAATTTGGGATGTGACTCCATATAGAAACCATCCTGAGTTCGAGAAAGAGTTAGAAGCTGCTGGACTGGATCGTTTTTAAATCGGGGCACATATCCGATTGATAAAACCACCATATCCAGGTTATATTTTTCAATCTTCCCGGCAGTTGTGTTCTCCACGGTCAATAAAAGATTTTTTGTCTCTGGATCCTCTTCTATGTCACCTGGTATCCCGCGAATATATTTAACTCCACCCTCTTTACTTCGCTTGAACAGATCTTCAAATCCTTTACCAAAAGCACGGATGTCCATATAGAAGACTTTAATCTCGATATCCGGATAGTGGTCCTTGAGGAGAACTGTATCCTTGACTGTATTCATACAGCAGATATTACTGCAATAGGGATTACCTCTTTTCTCCGAACGGGAGCCAACGCACTGGATAAACCCAATGGTTTTAGGAGTCAGGTGGTCCGTGGGTCTGATAAAATGCCCCTGGGTAGGGCCACCGGCACAGATAAGTCTTTCGAATTCCAGGCTGGTGATGACATTATCGAACCTGGTATAACCGTATTCATCTAACTGAGTGGGGTCATAAACCTCCAGACCTGTTCCCACGATGACTGTTCCCACCTCCACCTCTACTAACTCGTCCTGCATATCATAGTTGATACATTTCTTCTCGCACACCTCGACACATTTTCCACAGGCTATGGGATTATTGCCCAGACAGTTATTCATATTTATGACATAGGTAGAGGGAACAGCCTGAGGAAGCTGCATATAAATAGCTTTGCGGGAGGAGAAACCCATCTGATATTCATCCGGAATTACAACCGGGCATACTTTAGCACATTCTCCGCAGGCATTGCAGAGAGTTTCATCTACATATTTTGCTTTTTTCCTGATGGTTACCTTGAAATTCCCCACATATCCTGATACTTTTTCTACTTCGCTGTAGGTGTAGAGCTTAACCTTAGGATGTCGACCGACATCCATCATCTTCGGACCCAGTATTCATATGGAGCAGTCCATGGTAGGATAGGTTTTATCTATCTGTGCCATTACCCCGCCAATGGAAGGTTCTTTTTCCACTAAATAAACCTGATATCCGGTATCTGCTAAATCCAGCGCTGCCTGTATTCCGGCTACACCTCCACCGATAACCAGTGCTTTATTGGTAACCGGAACCTCCTTTTCAATCTGCGGCTCCAGAAACCGTGCACGGGCAACTCCAATCTTCACCATATCCTTTGCCTTATCCGTAGCCGCTTTCCTGTCGTGCAGGTGTACCCAGGAACAGTGTTCCCTCAAATTCACCATCTCAAAAAGATAAGGGTTTAAACCCACATCTGCGATACAGGCTCTGAAAGTGGGTTCATGCATTCGGGGAGAGCAGGATGCGACTACCACCCGATTCAGATTATGCTCTTTTACATGCTTTTTGATCTCGTTCTGACCCGGATCTGCACAGGTATATTTGTTCAAAACCGCTACCTTAACATCCGGCAGAGTCTCTGCATATTTTCGCACCTCCTCACAATCTAAAGAACCAGCGATATTCAACCCGCATTCACATACGAAAACCCCAACCCTGAGTTCCTCAGCTCCTCTGGATAGAACTTCAGACAATTTCATTCACCTCCTAAGGCATTAGCCAAAAAAGTGGTTAAATCTATGACTTTCAGTTTTAATTCCTCTGGATAATTTATCTCACTCTGGGCACATAAAAAGTGTATCTGACACTTGGGACAGAAAGTTATCAAGGTCTCAGCTCCGGTTGATTTTGCCTCCTTTAACCTTTCCAGCTGAATCTGTTTGGAATACTGGGTACAGTTCATCCAGGAGCTGGTTCCACAGCACATCGCATTTTTGCCCGACCTTTTCATCTCCACGAATTCAATCCCGGGGATGGAATTGATTATCTCTCTGGGATTATCATAGATGTTCGAGAACCTTCCCAATCTACACGGGTCCTGGTAAGTTACCTTCCCCTTCACCGGCTTGAGTTTTATTTCTCCGGAAGATAGTTTATCCGGGAGAAGCTCTGATATATGCACCACCTCAAAATCGAATTTACCCAGATAATTGGGATATTCACTCTTAAAACAGGCATACCCTTCCGGACAGGAGAGCACTATTTTTTTGACACCTGCTTTTTTGAACTCGGCTATATTATGCTGGGCTAATTTCTTGAAATTCTCCACATCCCCTGACCACAACAGGTCATGACCACAGCATCTCTCGTTAGGTAAAACCTGAGGCTCTATTCTCAGTAAATTCAAAATTTTCAAAGTGGAACGAGCAATATCCAGGGAGTTGGCTTTTATATTGGAGAAGAATAAATCAAAATATGGCAGACATCCCACAAAGTAGAGGTATTCGCTATCCTTTGAGGTTTTCAAATCAGGCCTGATCCAATCTAATCTTTTCTGATTCAGATTTGGTGCAGTCATTATCTTCATCAGTGATTGAATCGCACCACCGTGAGAGCATATCCCCTCTTTTCCCTCTCCACGGGCATCAACCCTGAGCAATCTAATAAACTCAATGAAATTGACGTCTGAAGGGCATCTCTCGTGGCACATCTTGCAGGTAAGACAGTTCCAGATTCTGCAATCATCCAGGACTTTATCCTCCCGGGTAATGGTTTCGCCCACGATTCTTCTGGGAGAGAAGTCTCCGTCAAAAAGAGCTACCGGACAGACTGCCGTACATTTTCCGCAATCCAGGCAATAATAAGCTTTAGTCTTTTTTATTATATCTTTTATCATATCTATTTGTTCTCGTTTATAAGCCTTAAGGGGCTGGGACCAATTTTCCTGATCCCGCCAACAAATTCCTTAATCACTGAATCCAGCTTCCCATCCTCGGAAAAAAAGTCCAGCTCCAATCTCAGCCTTTTCGGCTCTATCCCCAGAAGATGGATCAAGGATTGGGCGATTTTATATTCCTCTGCTGCATTTCTGTTACCAAAATTATAATGACATTTCCCTTCGGGACAGCCAAAAGCTATAATCCCATCTGCACCTTTTTCAAAAGCTTTTAAGATCAAAGCCGAGTTAATCCTGCCCGAGCACATCAGTTTGATCAATTTGAAATCCGGAAAATCCTCCACGGCGTTGATCTCGTTTTTACCGACGCCGCACCAGTGGCAGGCAAAGGCAACCACCTTGGGTTTAAAATCTTTTTTTTCTTCACTCATATTTTTTAACCTATTCCTGGTTCAAACAGCTTTCCAGCATTTGCTCAATTCTTTTATCTGTAAAATGCCGGGCTTTAATCGCACCGGTAGTACAGATTGCCACACAGGTTCCGCAACCCTTGCATATGCTCTCGTCTATCTCCGAGACAACCAATCCTTCTTTAACCGGCTTTAAGGTTATAGCTTTGTACTCGCAGACCTTTTCACATTTGCCACAACCCCTGCACATATCCTTATCCACAAAGCAGGTAATAGGTTCCAGAGCCAGGGTGAGCTGGTTTTCCTTCTCCTCTTCATCTCTCCAGGAGATAACCACTTCCTCAGACCTTTTATCCCGCGGAAGTTTCATAGGATCTGTCGGGACTCTTAAGATAAATTCTGGAACTCTGCCGATCTCCTGTGCCTCTTTATGAGGGAAGCTTAGCATCACCAGTCTCTTACTGCAGCCAGCCACGCATTCCTGGCACTCCACACAGGGACCGCATCTCAGGCATCTCTTAGCTTCCGCTATAGCCTGTTCCTCAGTGAAACAAAGGTCGACTTCCTCGAAAGAATTCAATCTTTTTTCAATTGACAATTTAGGAAAGTGATTTCTTTCTATTGGTTTTTCCCCCTCGATCTCCAGCCTGAATCCCCATTCTCTAACTTCAGACGAAGAATGGGTAATTTTCTTTAAATCCTTATGTTTAAGGTACCTGTTTATGGAACGGGCTACAAAATGGCCATGCGCGATAGCATCTACTACCGTATTGGGACCTGACATAGCATCTCCGCCAGCAAAAAATCCTTGAATATTAGTAGCAAAAGTCACTGGATCTACTTCAAATGTATCCCACTTGCTGAGCTTGAACTCGTGATCTTTGGGAAGGAAAGAGAGATCCGGTTTCTGGCTGATAGAGGGAATTATGACATCTGCTTCAATGACAAATTCCGAGCCCTCCAGGGGAACGGGTTTTCTTCTTCCGCTCTCATCCGGCTCACCCAGCCTCATCTTGATACATTCCATTCCAGCAACCTTTCCCTTTTTACCCAGTATCTTAACCGGAGCTGCCAAATAATGTATTTTCACTCCTTCTTTTTCGGCTTCTTCAATCTCGGACACATTTGCCGGCATCTCTTTTCTGGACCTTCGGTAAACCACGAAGACTTCATCGCAGCCTAATCTCAAAGCAGTTCTGGAAGCATCGATAGCAGAGTTACCTCCGCCGATTACTATCACTTTTCTTCCAGGTTTTTTGTGGTCTCCGGAGTTTACATTTCTTAGGAAATCCACACAGTCGATAAATCCTTGGTAATCGTTTTCCCCCGGCACGTTTAATTTCAATCCCTGGTGTGCACCTACTGCTATGAAGAACGCTTTAAATCCTTGCTCCATTAATTCATCGAATCCTACATCTTTTCCGACTTTAACTCCAAGTCTGATCTCCACTCCTAAATCCGTGATGTTTTCTATTTCCTTGTTTATGATCTCTCGTGGCAACCTGTAGGATGGTATGCCTGCAGTGAGCATTCCACCGGCAAATGGTAATTTCTCGAAAACGGTAACTCCATACCCTAATCTAATCAGATCGTTGGCACAGGTTAAGCCAGCAGGTCCGGATCCGACAATGGCAATTTTTTCATCACTTATCCTTGCTATCGGTTCAGCTCTTTTAACGCTTTTTTTAAGCTCCCAGTCTGCAACAAACCTCTTCAGGGCACAAATAGCCACCGACTCATCCACTTTCCTCCGGTTACATTCTGATTCACAGGGATGGGTACACACTCTTCCGCAGATCCCGGGAAGTGGATTATCTTTTTTTATCAGATCCAAAGCCTCCTGAAACTTACCTGCTACTATCAGCCCGATATAAGCTTTGACCTGAATCCCTGCCGGACAGGCTACTCTGCAGGAAGAGGGCTCGAGTCGGCTAATGGTGTGCACATCAGAGGAAAGCCGTGGAAAGAAAAGCTTTATCTTCTCTTTTTTTAAAGTGGTTTCTAACCTATACATTTACACTTTTCTCCTGTTTAGCCAAAAACTCTTTGCCGTATTTATATCCCCTCTCGAATGCTTTCAGATTCAAATCCATTAATCTCTGGGGAACTGAGTTAGCCACAGCTTTTCTGGCTGCCTCCTCAGTTATCAATCCTGTAATGACAGTGAAAAAGCCGAACATCACTATATTAGCGATTATTTTGTTCCCCAGCTCTTCGGAGATTCTGGCAGAAGGTATGGAATATATCTTAATCCTTCCCCTGGGAGGATTAGGTTTAACCAGATCTTCGTCTATAAGTAACATACCATCTTCACTCAGATTAGATTCAAATCTGGAATATCCTTCTTGTGACATAGCTACGAGTATATTGGGGATAGTAATATAAGGATATAAAACCTGATCCTCTGAGACCACCACCTGGGCACTGCAGGAACTACCTCTTGCCTCCGGACCAAAGCTTTGGGTTAAGGTAGCGAATTTATTGTCGTATATGGATGCGGCTTTACCTATAATGTATCCCATCCTGATAACACCCTGTCCTCCAAAACCAGAAATTCTTATCTCAGTCATTTGGACCTCCATACTCTCTGAATTTTTCTCCTAATACCTTTTTGTTCCAAGCGTTTAAGGAATCCAGAAAAGTGGGTCTTTCTATGTCCACGAACTTACCAACGATGATCTTATCTTGATAACCGATATCCAGCTCTCTGGTATCAGCTCCGTGCTTGATAATAGCGTTATCGTGGTAGAATTTCATAAGGTCAAGACCATCGCCTAATCTGTTGCGACGAGCATAAATGGTAGAACAGGGAGCGATGATCTCTATAAAAGAAAATCCCTTTTTATTTATAGCTTCTTCTATGGATTTGGCTAATCTGCGCACATGTAAACAGGTCCAGCGAGCCACATATACTGCCCCGCATGAAGCTGCTAAATGAGGCAGATTGAAGGGGCGTTCGTAATTTCCATAGGGAGAAGTTGAGGTGATAGCTGTCAAGGGTGTGGTTGCTGCAGTCTGTCCTCCGGTCATAGCATAGACGAAATTATTTATGCACAGAACCACCAGATCCATATTCCTTCTGGCTGAATGGATTAGATGATTCCCTCCGATTCCTGCTATATCACCATCTCCGCTTATTACCACCACTTTCAGTTTGGGGTTTCCCAATTTCAAGCCAGTAGCAAAAGGTAAGGCTCTTCCATGAGTGGAATGAAAGGAATCCAGTTTAACATAACCTGCTATTCTACCTGAACATCCAATCCCTGAAACCACACAGATATGGTCTAACGGTATGTTAACTTTCTCCAGAGCAGTAGCAAATGAGGTTAATGCCGTACCTATTCCGCAGGTAGAACACCAGATATGAGGAATCCGATCCATCCTCAAAATCTTTGCCATTGGATGTTCTTCTGCTTTCTGGGGAGTTTTTCCTATAACCTGTGTTTCGCTCATCTGACCGCCTCCTTTATAGCTTTATAAATATCCTCAGGGTCGTGCACCCATCCACCGCCATGCGGAACCAGATAAACCTCGGCTTGACCTTTAGCTGACCTTTCCACCTCCAGAACTATCTGCCCGTAATTCATCTCCGGAACTACAAAAGCTTTGATCTTCTTTGCCAGCTGGTAAATTCTTTTTTCCGGAAAGGGCCAGACCACAATGAGTCTTAATACTCCAACTTTAATCCCCTCTTTTCTTGCTTTTTGAATTGCCGGTATGGCTACTCGGGAGCTGATTCCATAAGAGAGAAGAATGACTTCTGCATCGCCTGTATTCTCTTCTTCGAACTCGACTATCTTGTCTTGGTTCAGCCTTATCTTATCCACTAATCTTCTTACCAATTTCTCCTGAGTTTGCCAGTTCATCACCGGATATCCTTTTTCATCGTGGGTTAAACCGGTAATATGAATTTTGTATCCGTCTCCGGCTTTTATTATCTGTGGCACTAAATCTTTTTCGGGTTTGAAAGGCAGGTATTCCGCCGGTGAAAGAGTGGTATATCTTCTGGGTTCTAATTCTATCTGGTCGGCAGGTGGAATTATAACCTTTTCAGTCATATGTCCTACACATTCATCTGACATAACAAATGTGGGTACCCTGTATTTTTCTGATAAGTTAAAAGCCTTGATGGTGAACTCAAAGCACTCCTGTGGCGAATTGGGGGATAAGGCTATGATCTCGTAATCGCCGTGTGAACCCCATCTTACCTGCATCATATCAGCCTGACCCGGTAGGGTGGGAAGGCCGGTAGAAGGTCCCCCCCGCTGGACATTGATGATCACACAGGGTGCCTCCATCATTGCAGCAAGACCAATGTTCTCCATCATCAGGGAAAATCCCGGACCGGAGGTAACGGTCATTGCTTTTGCCCCGGACCAGGCAGCACCAACAACTGCTGCCATAGAAGCTAATTCATCTTCCATCTGGATGAAAATTCCGCCTATGGTGGGGAACCTCTCTGTCATTCGTTCCACCACCTCAGTGGAGGGTGTAATGGGGTAGCCCGCTACGAAATTGCAACCTGCAGCCAGAGCACCCTCTGAACAGGCATGGTCACCATCCAGATAGTGTGCTCCGGTTAACACATTCTTGGGATTAGCTTTCAACTTTATCCACCTCCTTTTCAGTTACCCAGATAGCAAATTCAGGGCATAGCATCTCACATAGCCCGCATTTTACACAATCATCCGGTTTTTTGACTACAGGTGGGTGATAACCTTTTGAGTTAAATTCTATGGAAAGTTCCAGTACTTCTCTGGGGCAGTATTCCACGCAAAATGAACACCCTTTACATCTTTCCCAGACTATGTGTAACTCCCCGTGAGGAATCTGTATCTTATCAGCATCTAAGGGCTTGCGCCAGAACTTCATCTTCATTCCTCCAGATAAAATTTGCTTGCTAATATACATACGTATTTAATATAAACAATACCAATTTTGTCATGTTTTTCTCTTTAACTCTTTATCTTATCTTCTTTCGTGCCTTTTTAGACTTTTTTATAATCTTCTTCTTTGGTATCATTTTTATTTTACCTTTCTTTTCAGCTTTTGCCTTTGTTTTACCCTTTGTAACCTTGGTTTTTCTTTTTTCTAATTCGTATTTCATTAAACTCGCAACCTCAGATGGACTTTCAGCTACTTTAATACCTACTTTATTAAAAGCAGTTATTTTCTCGGCGGCAGTACCACTTCCACCGGAAATTATAGCTCCTGCATGTCCCATTCTCTTGCCTGGTGGAGCTGTTCTACCAGCTATAAATGCTACCACTGGTTTGG
>JAOUFL010000030.1 GCA_029858245.1 Candidatus Zixiibacteriota bacterium | reverse complement strand
AAAACAGGAAACATTGATCGATAAAGAGTTTACTGGACTACGCTAAGAGCGTTCGTAAAAATACCAACCTGATTGCTAAGAAGCTTACCGATAAGCAGTTGAAGAGAAAGGTGAAAACTTTCTGGGGAGCTCCATTACCAGCTTTTATTTGCTTTACCGCTTTTTATGATGAGCACTGGCATCACCGGGGACAATTGTATACTTACCTGAGGTTATTAGGTATAAAACCTCCGGATTTATACGATTATAAATAGAATATAGAAAAAGGCTGTTTTTAATAATCTAACTAAGGATTTCTAGGTTTTGCTTAATCCCGAAGTTGTGATTTATCAGCTATCTTAATCATTAAGATTTGAAGGATAATAAATATAAAGTCTATCTTGAAGTTGACAATAAAGGCTGGTGTATGGCTCACGTAAGTGAGCTGCCTGGCTGTTTTATCTGGGCTAAAACGCAAAAGAAAGCTTTGAGCAGATTGCCCCGGACAATTAGTGATTTTTTAGTTTTTTTGAAGAGAAATGGTGAGAAGGGTTTGAGAGTTCCCGGGCATATCGAACTTGAGGTAGTCGAGACTCAAAAAGGAACCTGTCCTGTCTGGAGCGGAAGCAAAGCCGCCTTGTTTTCCTATGATTTGATTCCACCCACAAATGATTTAGTCAAAAAATGTTTAAGATGGATGAGATATAATCGAGTAGAGCTTTTATCCGGGATAACCAAATTACCTGAAGAGGTATTAGACTGGAAACCGGATAAGGAAACCCGCTCCATTAGAGAAACCTTAAACCATTTAGCCAATGTAGAGTGGTGGTATCTTTCAAGACTCAGAGACTTCAAAGAGCTTTACCTGGTAGAAGATTATCCCGTAAAGAAGATCTTTGAAAAATTGAAAAAGATCAGACAGATAGCTGTAAAGATTTTAAAAAATCTTACCCCTGCTGATAGAGAGAGAATCAATATCCCTAAAAAATATGCTACCTATAAGGACGAGAAATGGGCTGCCCGAAAAGTTCTCAGAAGATTTTTAGAGCACGAGAGAGAGCATATTGAAACGATAGCTAAAACGCTAAAATTATATAAAAAACTGTCCTGAAAAATATCTTTTATTAAGAATCCCAAAAAGTTTATTTTGAGGTCTTAAAATGGCCTATATCCAGTGACTTCTTTTTCTTAAGAGTCGAAAGAGAATAATTCCAGCCAGAAACCCTCCTATGTGGGCAAACCAGGCAATCCCTCCACCACCCGAAACACCCAGGGTAGTGGAAGCATAGATTAACTGCAGGATAAACCAGAAACCTAAAACAAAGAATGCCGGAATACTCACAACTCTTATAAAGAACCCGAAGAAAACCAGAGTCAGTATCTTTGCATAAGGGAATTCGATCATATAAGCACCCAGTATACCAGCAATAGCACCGGATGCCCCTACCATAGGAAGTTGAGAGTTCGGAGACATAAATATATGAGCAAAACTGGCAGCTAATCCCGAAACTATATATAATATAAGAAACCTGAGGTGTCCTAATCTTTCTTCTATATTATCCCCGAAGATCCATAAATACAGCATATTACCCAGAAGATGCCAGAGTCCACCATGCAAGAACATTGCGGTGAAAAGGGTCAAGGTAAATGGGAAAGTAGAATAAGGCGTCACCCTTTCTCCGTGCATGATCTGGTCGGGAATTGCACCGTATTTCAGTATAAAGCCCTCAAAATCTGCCCCCAGGGAAAGCTGATAAAAAAAGACCAGAATATTAATCGAAAGAATTATTGTGGTTACTATCGGCTTTTTCTGCGAGGGGATATTATCTCTTAAAGGAATCATATAACCCTTTTTTTTATTGAACTTTTTACTCTACGATTTTAAACTTATTCCTTACTACCTTTTCATTCCCCATCCTGTCTTTTGCCTTTATAACCACCTCGTGCCATCCCGCTTCCGTAATTCCCAATGGTCTTGAAATTAATATATACTTTTCAGGGTCATATTCTGCGATTAACCACTCTCCATCTAAAAAGACCTCTATATCCTGCTCGTTTCCTATTCCGGAAAGATCGTCTTTAATACGGGTAGAGATAATCAGATCTTTACTTTTTATTTGCTGACCGGATCCGGGAAAAACCTTACTGATTTCTGGAGTTTTAAGGTCCTCTAATAGTATATAGCTTGAAAAATATCTTGTTTTACCGGAAATAAACCCATTTAACGTGTCGATTTCCTGTCCTGTAAAAGTGAAAGTATCATCTTCGAATTTATATAAACCTGTTTTGAAAGGATTGCAGTCCTTTCCTTTATAAGAGATTGAGACTCTGGCTGGTTTAGCCAGGGGGTAGGTAGCTGGGTGAAAAGAATATAAAGCGCTTTTCAAATCTTGATTTCGCTTTTCTGGTTTTTCAAGCTTCTCAATTTTCAGACCAATCATTTTCGAAACAGAGCCCGGGGTTATTTCTACTTTTGCCTCGCCATCCAGACTCTCCACCATGGTTTCAACACTCCCCTTAGCTGCAAATATATCAACATACTTCACCTCTCTTTTATCACTGCCAGAGACATCCGTTGCCATAATATCGAGCAAAACCCCGGGAAAATATGATTCGGAATATGGAAATATAAAATCGTAACTTTTTTCGTTTACCTGCCTGGTTGAAAGTGGGAGTATTCTCTGATTACCTGATTGTAGAAAAACTTCAGGCGTATTTTTGAGAATCTGGTTAAATGAAATTCTGAAAATCCAGTTACTATCTTTAAGATAAAATTCTATTTCAGGATTAAGTTTATTTTGCTTCTTCTTTGCTGAAATTTCATCTAATCTATGCAAAAGATACGCATAATCCGATTCGATGCTCTGCTCATCGCCTACCTTGATTCTTAATATTCCTGGTTCCTCTGGTAAATCATCTAATTGAATTTTAAATCCATTGGGACTGTTTTCTGGTTTACTGTGACTTAATTTACTCCAGGAGATACCATCCAGTGGAGAAACTTCAACTGTAATCTTTTTAATCTTCCCGTTTCCTTTTAATTTTCCACCAATGATATATTCTGACTCATCCTTCTGGAGAAAAAGCTCGGACACTTCTGGCTTCTTAGCATTTCTTATCAGTATCTTTGCCCGGGAGAAATTGCTTGAAGCATCCTGAGCCAGGATATTAAATTGATAAAGGGTGTCCTTTTCAAAATCAAGCACTCCCTGATTAAAAGTATAATACAAGGGCAGATCGTTTCCCTTATCTAAGTAGAGCTTGTAGAACTCTATTTTATCTTTCCGCAAAAGTTCAAAATCCCTGTCCAGTTCCACCTTCCAGGTATTCTCAAAATCAAAACAATCGTATTTGGAAGAAAATACCAGAACAGTATCCCGGTAAAGTTCTATCCTGTAAATACCAAATCTGTTTCCTCTCTCTTCCATCTTATCGAAAACTAACACCTCCACACCTATTCGCCCCTCCACAACTGGAACCTCTTTTAATCGGAAAATCCCTCCTTTGGAATCGAAACTCAGAGGATAGATCTTGTAATCCTCAGAACCGTCCACATAGGAGTTAATATTTAAAGGTCTCAGCAGTATGCTCTGTAATACTGGAGGTATGGTATCCTGAATTGTGACTCCGTTAGTTAAAGGATTTAAAAGTCTGTTATTCTCATCTCTTAACTCAAAATGAAGATGTGGATCGCCAGTACCGGATTCACCTGAATACCCGATAAGCTCTCCCTTCTCTATCTGGATCTTCTCCTCTAAAAATATATCTGTTTTATATTTTTTATTCTGAACTTGAGTTTCAGTAACCAGTTTTTTCAGTTTTTCTGAAAACTCAGACAGATGGGCATATACGGTGAGCTTTCCATCCGGATGTTTCAGGTAGACTGCTTTACCGTATCCCCACCAGGAGGCAACCAGCCTGTAGACCCAGCCGGATTTAACGGCAAAAACTTCCAAGCCTGTCTTCTCACCGGTTTTAAAATCTATCCCGGAATGAAAATGAAAGCTCCTGTGATCTGCAAAAATGGAGGATATCCCCTTATTTTCTTTTAAAGGCAAAAAGTGCTCTTCTTCTGCAAAAATTATCTGGGGTATTGCCAAAAACCAGGCAAGGCAGAATAATAGTTTTATCATATTTCTCAATAAAAGATTCATTTTTGAGATGTCAAACTATTTGAATTTCTATTTCTTGGTGGTGTGTGGGAATCTTATCCTATCCTCTGGCGAAGGAAGTTCGTTTGAGGGATGAAGATTACAGTATTCTTTAGGTTCAGTTCTCTCGGTGAAAAGGTCTGTGGCAGTATGGGGACATCTGCTGGTAGCCAAAAGTCCGCTCTCCAGACAGACGGTTCTCAACAACACTCCTTCGGGTTTCTGGAAATCTAAAATCACCATCTTCGAAGTGGCAAATTTCATAAACTCTGTCCAGATAGGTAATGCTACTTCTGCTCCGGTTCCATGTTTACCCATAGAGGTCTTGTCATCAAAACCTACCCACACTCCAACGGTTATCTGTGGAGTAAAACCTATAAACCAGGTGTCCATATTCTCATCTGTGGTCCCGGTCTTTCCACCAGCTGGTCTATCAAATCCCCACAGACGAGAAGGATATCCGGTTCCCTCATTTATAACCGTCTGCAACATGGATGTCATTATATAAGCAGTCTGAGGATCTAAAACCTCCTCCTTTTTAACCGAGTTATTATTTTCCAGGATTTTACCATACCTGTCAGTTATCGAGATTATGGACCTTGGCTTTACTCCTACGCCACCATTGGGAAAAACACTGTAAGCAGAAACAAGTTCCAGAAGGTTTACCTCTGAGACACCCAGAGATATAGAGGGATATGGCTCAAGAAAAGAATTTACTCCCATATGGTGTGCATATTTTATAGCTTCCTGTGGAGTGATTTTCTGTATAAGTTTAACCGAGATAACATTCCTGGAAATTCTTAAAGCCTCTCTTAAAGTCATGGGACCCAGGTAGAGAGTATCGAAATTCTGTGGATTCCACTCCCCTCCATCCCCTGCCTGAAGAATAACCGGGGTATCGTATATTATATCAGTGGGATTAAAACCGTTCTCCAGAGCTGCAGTCCAGACGAAGGGTTTAAAAGCAGATCCTGGCTGCCTTTGAGCTTGAACTGCACGGTTATATTCACTTCTGGAAAAGTCTTTACCTCCCACCAGAACTAAAATATCTCCGTTGCGATTGTCGATGGCAACTAAAGCCGATTGAAGCTCCTTGAATACTTTTCTCGTTTTCCTTTTTCCATTTAAAGTATCGACTACTATAGTAGTGTAAAGCTCCTCGTCTAAGGTATGGAGTGCTTCAAAGTTCTTTTGCTGAATAGCTAACTGGGCATCTATTATCTCCTCAGCTATTTTCTGCATTTTTACATTCAGGGTAGTATAAACAGAAAGACCTCCCTGATAGAGACTTTCCTCACCATATACCTCGATAAGATATTTTCTGATCATCTCGGAAAAATAGTCTCCTGTTTCCATTTTAAGGGAAGATGGTTTTAATTCCAGAGGTAAAGTTTTTAAGCTGTCACATCCCTGCTTGCTAAGCTTTCCATATTCCACCATCGCTTTTAGAACTAAACTTCTTCTTCCCAGTGCTAAATCCGGTTGTTCTAAAGGCGAATAACGGTTGGGAGCTTTTAAAATACCCACTAATAGAGCGCATTCAGGCAAAGTTAATTCCTGAGCTTTTTTGCTGAAATAAGCCTGGGCAGCTGCTTGAATACCATGAGCCCCCTTGCCAAAATAACATTGATTCAAATACATCTCCAGTATTTCACTCTTGGAGTAAGTCCTCTCGATTTTTATAGCAGTTAAAGCTTCCTTGATCTTGCGGGAAAGGGTCTGCTCTGGGGTTAAGAAAAGTGTTCGAGATAACTGCTGGGTAATGGTGGACGCTCCTTGTTTTATCTTACCGTGAACCATATTGCTAACCAAAGCTCGGGTGATTCCCATTAGATCTATGCCCCAGTGATGATAGAATTTTCTGTCCTCAATGGATAAAAGAGCATCTCCTAAATATGGAGGAAGCTCCTTCAGGGGGACTAAGGTTCTCCTCTCAATGTAAAACTCTTTGATCAGCGTGCTGTCAGCAGCATAGAGTTTAGTGGAAAGACTCGGCTCGATATTGTGCAGCTGGGATAGCGAGGGAAGGTCCTTTTTATAGATATTGTAAATTATGACTAAGATCAAGCCCATGAATACCAGAATCCCCGCAATTACAGAGAGCAGGATGTAAAGCCTTTTTTTATTTCGAATTTTTAACATGATTTAAATTTAAATAATCCGACCCGAAAGTGTCAAGCTAAAAAGGTTTTTCAAATTTGGCTTGCTTTTCTGTCTCGAGTATTTTATATAAAATCGAAAAGAATAAAGTGACAAGGTATCTATGTGTATTATTTTCTTTGATTAGTTGCCAATGCTTCATCAAAAGGTTAATTTTTAAAGTAGTTACGTTTGTAGGAGAATAAATGTTAGGAGTAAAAAAACAGTTGGAGTTGATAAAAAGAGGTACGATAGAGATAATTCCGGAAGAGGAGCTGGTAAGAAAACTGGAAAGTTCATTAAAACAAAACAAACCTCTCAGAATAAAGATGGGGTTTGACCCTACTGCTCCGGATATACATTTAGGTCACACGGTTGGGATCAGAAAGCTGAAACAGTTTCAGGACTTAGGCCATCAGGTTCTGCTCATAATAGGAGATTATACCGGAATGGTAGGTGACCCTTCAGGTCGTTCCGAGACCAGACCTCAGCTCAGCTATGAGAAAATCAGAAAAAATGCAGAGACCTATCAAAAACAGTTTTTCAAGATACTGGTTAAAGAGAAAACCGAAATCCATTTTAATGGAGAATGGTTCTCCAGGATGAGCTTCCAGGATATAATGGGTTTAGCTTCGAAGTTCACCCTGGCCCGGATACTGGAAAGGGATGATTTTACCGAGAGATTTAAGAATCAAAACCCCATTAGCCTGCATGAGCTTTTCTACCCGCTAATGCAGGCTTATGACTCTGTGGCGATCAAAGCGGATTTAGAGGTAGGTGCAACCGAGCAGAAATTTAATCTTTTAACCGCCAGGCAGTTTCAGGAACAATCCGGTCAGGAGCCGCAGGTTATTCTAACCATCCCGGTTCTCGCCGGGACTGATGGCCTTCAGAGGATGAGTAAATCCACAGGCAACTATATTGGAATAGACGAATCCCCTGGCGAGATCTTCGGGAAGATTATGTCTATTCCGGATGAGCTGATCTATCCTTATTATGAGTTATTAACTGATATCCCTGAAGATGAATTGCTCAAGATAAAAAAGGAACTGGAAACCAGGGAAATAAACCCTATGCTCTGGAAAAAGAGGTTGGGAAAAGAACTTGTCACCCTGTATCATTCGCAAAAAGAAGCCAACAACGCTCAAACTGAATTCGATAAGATATTTTCCAAAAAAGAGCTTCCGGAAAAAATAGAACTATTCCATTTGAAATCTGACCAGCCAAAAATATGGGTAGTAAAGCTATTAACTGAAACCGGACTTTGTGCCTCATCCTCGGAAGCACGCAGATTAATCAAGCAGGGTGGACTGTACATAGACCATCAAAGAATTAAAGATGAAAATCTTCAGGTGGACTTAAAAGGGGAAAAATTGCTTAAGGTGGGCAAAAGGAAATTCCTGAAAATTGTGAGAGATTGAATTTAGCAGGGTTTCAGATTTCTGAATTCCTGCTTATTAACAGTACGGGGGCAGTTCTTTGCTTGTATTCTAGATGATAAGAGGAATAAACAGATTTCTGCGATTTTAAATAAAGGGGTAAAACTATTTTTCAAACAAGCGTTCAACTACATTTTTAAAGATGACAGTTGCCTGCCAATAAAAATTTTATTCAATCATAAGCTTGAATTGCTAACACTATCCAGGGTGGTATTAATCGAAAAAAATCCTCAAATTATTAACTTTTTCCTTGACAACAACTTATCAGGTGCTTTAATTAATTAAAAAAATGAGGGGAAATGAGTTTTAAAGGATTAAAAACAGAGGTGGGAGATTTTAAATCCTTCAAAGGGCTTTCGAGTAGTTTTTTTTGTTTCTCCCGAAAAATTAAAAATTTAAATCTAAATCCGACATTTTCTCTGGTCCATTTATTTAATGGACTATGATAAAGGAGGTGAGCATCAAGATTAGAAGTGAGGTTTTGTATCAGAAAATCTTTTAATTAATTATTAAAGGAGGAAAAACTGATGAGAAAAATAGTTTGCTTGGTTCTGACAGTTCTTTTAACTATTGCCGTTTTCGCCACAGTAGCTTTTACTAAAGCCAGGAAAGAGGAAAATATTCATAAACCAGCTTATCTGCAAAAACTTGAACCTGTTACAGGCTCAGGAGAATTCCCGGAAGTAGTGCTGCCCAGAGTAAAAGCTGTTCGTCCAGCAGCGGAGGACTTTCAAAGGGAAATCCTTGATAAGAAAGGCTGGACAAAAGAGAAATTGGAAGAGATAAAATCTGATGTTTTATCCCCGGAATCCGAGCCATTAGAACAGGAACCGTTCTACTGCAGGGTAAGAAATCAGGAAGGATCTTGCTGTTATTATAATGATGATAGACCCTACTGGTATTGTTATGGGCAGATAGGATATGCCACCTACCTTGATTTAGACAAAAACTATTTTACCAACTGCCCCTATCCGCTTTATCCATTCGGAATCACCAACGTGCAAATGTTCTGGTATGCAGAAGATGCTGTAACTATAATAGCCGAGGGCAGAATTTACAGTGTGGATTATTCTGATGGCTCTTATCCCGATTCACAGATTTTCCGTAGTGCGAAATTCGATACCTTGAATTTTGTAGGAGGATTTGGCTCAGTGAATATCAATCTACGCGATACTTTCTGTGTCTATGAACCTTTCTTTGCAGCTTTTATGTTTATGAACAGTGACGATTTCCTTGATACGGTTTACTGCCCCTCTGCCACACAGATGCTAAAAATCTCACCCCTCTGGGAGAATTCAGGCAGACAGTTCCAGTGCTACTGGGGTCCTTATACCGAGTTCACGGGCGAGCCTTATTATGGCTGGTTTGATGTGGTTACAAACGGGATAGCCAGTGGTGTTATGAGAATAGAGGTATTCGGCTATACTGCAGATCAGAATGACTGTCCACCGCCACAGGAGACCTGGTATTACAAGAACCCTTATGAGCCATATGCACCTTGCGGGGTCCCTGATTTCAACCAGTATCAGATGCCGGGACAGGCATTTTGCGGACCCACTGCCGGTGCTAACTCTATCTGGTGGTTTGCTGCCAGAGGAGATTTCGAACCATCCTGGGGTGGATTTGATCCGACGGACGTGCCTAATCTTATAAATGAGTTAGCCATCCTGGCTGGCACGAACCCGATAAATGGAACTGAATGCGATAGCTTGCAGGACGCTATCATCCAGACGGTTTATAATCACGGCGGCTGGTATTTCGAGGAAACCACAGTTTACGCTCCTGATTTCTGGTATTTACAAAAAGAGCTAAGAGATTGCGAGGATGTCATTCTGCTTTTGGGCTTCTGGCAGACAACCGATGGCGGAAGCACCTGGCACAGATTTGGAGGTCATTTCGTTAGCTTGGCAGGAGTGGATATTTTCAATCTTAAATTTGCCTTAAGCGACCCTGCCCTGGATAATCATGAAGTTGGTGGCAGCCTCGGAATAGTCTGCGGAACACATACTCCGGCGAACGATCCCATTGACCATAATACCGGAATTACCTCTTATGATGCATATATTGTGGCTTGGCCCTCAGTAAGTCCGGGTGGAACTCTTTATCTGCCAGATTATTTGGTTGATTGGGCCGATTTCCAGGATCAGAATTTCCGGACTGTACATCAAATTTATCACAGCACTTATGATCAGGCATACCCGGTTGCGGTGGAGATAGAGCAGGCTATTGTGGTATCACCTGGACTCAAGGAGTTCTCCGAACAGGTTAACAGCAGTAAAGCTTACGAAATCGAGAATAATCATGGAGGAATAGAAGCCTTTGATGTAAGTTTAGGAGCCGGATATACCTATGGACTGTATTACGGAAGCTTTATTGCCGGAACTTCCCAGTTAGATCTGAACTGCGATTACGGAGATTATTACCCAGCTTCTACTTTCGTACCCTCTGGTCTACCGGTGATAGATACCTTCACCATAACAGGTAAAGCAGGTAATTACTCCATTCAGCAGGTCACCTACAAATTCACGCATCGATCTTATCCCGAACTGAAAATCACCAAATATGCTTTCGGATTCTGGGTCCCCGAGGGCGGTGTGGAAAATTGTGAGTATGTAATTGAAGATGTATTTGTTATGGAAAATGCTTCCTCTTCCGATTTTATAGGTTTACAAACCGGGATGCTTTTTGATTACGATATTGGCGCTTCCAATGCCTGTGATGTGGATTTTGATCAGAAACATCAATCAATGTGGATGTGGGAAGACACTGCAGTGGATACCGTATTCGGCTTAACCAAAGTACCTGCAGTAGCAGGAGATATGGCTATGACTGGCTGGGGCTTAAACAACGATGGACGAATCTATGATGGCCAATACTTTGATTCTCTGAAGATATGGATGGAAAGCGGTACCTGGCAGGTAGATTATCCTGGAATTACTGATGACAAATCCCTGCTCATTGCAGACAAGAGCTTCGATTTAATTGTTGGTCAAAAGCATCTGGAGAAGTGGATTAAATGGGGTTATGGTAATCCTATCTTAACGGGAGGAGATATTAACTGGCGTCAGTTCCTCTATGATGTATTACATCAACAGGGATATTTCCGCGGGGATGTGAACCAAGACAGAAAATTAAGCATCTCCGATATCGTTTACCTGGTGCATTATCTAATGAGAAGCGGAGCAGAACCTTACGAGTTCGTTGATCAGGGTAATGTTAATAATGACGATAGCGTATCGGTGTCAGATATCGTTTATTTAATCAATAACCTCTTCAAGTTCGGACCTGCTCCCATTGACAGGAACCGTTTCTTCATTCAATCACCTTATGTAGATTCCACTTATAAATCATTGGGAATCAGAGAACCTGGTCTTTTTGGAGAACCTGACTGGATGAACCTCGGACGATAACGGAACAAGCAGAATGTGAAAAACCCTCCCGTTGAAAACGGGAGGGTTTTTTTTATTCCCAGAAAACTATAAGTGATATTAAAATCTCTAATATCATTTATTTAATAAATTTCCTCATTAAAAACGAATCCGCATCCAACAGCTAAAAATCAAATGTCTATTTTGATACGTCACAAAACATTATCCTATCTTTATTTATTAAATACCTTTATGGAACATATCATAAAATACCATGAGAAATCAAAAAAGTAGTTGCATTTTCAATAATTTCTACTATTATAATATTAAAGAGGGGGGGGAAATTTCTTTCAAATATGTGGAGGCTTTATGCTTAAAAAAATCATATTTTCGGGAATCCTTCTTTTCTTTGTTTTATCCTGTCCCCTCATTGCCCAGACCATAATCAAAGATGATTTCAGGGTAAACGATGATTACGACATCGGCGGCTCCAGTCAAAAACACCCTGCTATAGCTATGGACCATAATGGGAATTTTGTGGTAGTTTGGCTGGATGAAAGGAATGCGGATTTGGATATTTATGGTCAGAGGTTCGACCGTTTTGGAAATCCGTTATGTGATAATTTTAAAGTTAATGATACAAAATTTATTAGACATATTAATTATGTTGACGTTGCAATGGATTCGGATGGTGACTTTGTGGTAGTATGGCAGGATAGTAGAAATAACAAGTATGATATTTATGCTCAGATATACAATTCGACTGGTTCTCCAGTTGGGAGTAATTTCCAGGTCAATAATGATATATTAAATTCATCTCATTACTTCCCTTCTATATCAATGACTCCTTCAGGTGAATTCATAGTTACCTGGATTATTAGATTAGAGAATGATTTTTATATATACGGTCAAAGATACTCAGCAAAAGGAGGGAAAATATATGATAATTTTGAAATAGTTAATCTTCAAAAAACAAAATTTGATCCAAAACCTCCCAGTGTAGCTATAAATCCTAAAGGTGATTTCGTGGTAACCTGGGGAGCCTTAATCTACAATCAGGATATGAAAGAAACTCACAGTGAAATTCATGCAATTCGGATTAGTTCAAAAAATGAGATTTTGTGTTCTGAATTCAAGGTTAATGATAGCGATAGTTTAGCCTCCCCTGCAAACCCTGATGTTGCCATTGATGCTTGTGGTGATTTTGTTATCACCTGGTTGGAAGGTACCTCAGGTTTAGATGGTATCTTTGCTCAGAAATATAGTTTTAAAGGAGAAGCATTAGGTTCAAATTTCAAAGTGAATTCAACTGGACGATCATTCATAAAATTCCCCAAGGTAACAATGAATCTATCCAAGGAATTCACTATTGCATGGGTTGAGTTAAGGGATATGCTGAATATTTACATCCAACATTATAACCACCAAGGTGAACCTGTGGGGAATAATTTAAAAGTCACAGATTTCGGTCAAACCTGGGGTCCAACAAATATAGACATAGCTGGGAACCCTTCAGGTTGCTTGGCTCTGGTATGGGACAGATATGAATGTACGTCTGATAATGAGATATTTGTGACACTTCTGAATAATAAAATGGAAATCGTACAAGAGACAGTGAAAGCCGATTATGACTATGGCAGTTCTTCGCAGAAAAACCCTGCTATAACTGCAAGCTCCTCAGATCGCTTTGCTATCTCCTGGAACGATATAAGACTGTGCAACAAGGATGTTTTTACTCAAAAGTTTAATTCTTCCGGAGAATTTTTGGGACTTAATTCTAAAGTGAATCAGCAAAGTTACGGGTCTTCATCTTCGATCTCGATGGATAGTACAGGTAATTCAGTTATAGCTTTTTTGGGAAATGATTGGATTTACGTTCAGAGATATGACTATAATGGAGGAAAGTTAGGAGAAAATACTTTTGTGAATGATGAACCGATGCCTCCTTATTTATTTGCCCCTGATGTGGCTATGGGCTTACAGGGGGATTTTGTGGTAGTATGGCCTCAGTTTATGGTACCCGCTTCAGGTATATTTGCCCAACTTTTTGATACTCATGGTAATAAGTTAGACTCTAATTTCATTGTAAATGAATATTTATATTCTCCAGAATTTAGCCGTCCAGTAAAAATATCAAAATCTGATAATGGTAATTTTGTAGTTGTCTGGGAAGCTCCTTGTTACTACACTAACCAGTCAGAGATATGGGGGCAGTTATATAATTCTTCTGGAGATAGGATTGGAGATAATTTTATGATAAGCGATTCCACAGTAAGTTTGTCGAATTACTATCCGGATGTGGGAATGGATCAAAGTGGGAATTTTGTAGTTTCTTGGTTTGGTGCAGGAAATATATTGATTCAGAGATTCACAGCGGATGGCTCTAAAATTGGTGCGATTATTAAAGCAATTGATTTTAGTGGTATGAAACCCTCTGAACTTGCACTAACCGTGAAATCTAATGGCGAATTCTTAGTTGCCTGGCAAGATTATCGAAACGATAACCTGGATATCTATGCCCAGAGATTTGATGCAGAGGGAAATCCCTTAGGCGATAACTTCAGGGTCAACAGTGATGAAGGAGACAATGTCCAGCAATCTCCTGTAGTGGCAGCGGATGATAAAAACTACTACTTCGCCTGGGT